>JAZSFI010000470.1:0-5282 GCA_045532135.1 Clostridia bacterium
CCGAGCGCAGGCATAATGTCAACGGCGCAATGGTTTTTCAGCATATCGTAAAGATGCCATGTGATTCTGCCCGCCATCGAATGGAAACGGGTGTAATCCGGCGGAAGAATGAGCACTTTTTTAAGACTCATTCTGATATCGGATAAGGATTTTTCAAGGGCTGAGCGGATTTCGCTGTCATCCAGACCCGCCTTACGGGGAGAATACGTGGAGAACGTAAGCATAGCTTTCTTCCCTTCAATTACGCATTGTAGGTGTTGGCAGTGGTGTTTCCGCCGTGACCCGTCCAGTCGGTGTGGAAGAACTGGCCGCGGGGGGCATCCACGCGCTCGTAGGTGTGGGCGCCGAAATAGTCGCGCTGAGCCTGAAGGAGGTTTGCACTCATGCGGGCGGTGCGGATACCGTCAAAATAGCTGAGCGCGCTGGTCATAGCGGGCGCAGGGATGCCTGAGAGCATTGCCTTGGCGCAGACATTGCGCCAGCCATCGGTGCACGCTTCGATTTCTTTCGTGAAGTACTCGTCCAGAAGCAGGTTGTCAAGCGCGGGATTCTTGTCGAAGGCTTCCTTGATCCTGCCGAGGAATACCGAGCGGATGATGCAGCCGCCGCGCCACATAAGCGCAATGCCGCCGTAGTTGAGGTTCCAGTTATAGGTCTTGGCAGCAGCTCTCATGAGCGCGTAGCCCTGGGCGTAGGAGATGATCTTTGCCGCGTAAAGCGCCTTTCGGATGTCCTCGATGAACGCTTCCCTGTCGCCTTCAAACTTCTTTTCAGGATCGGTCAGAACCTTCGAGGCTTCGACGCGCGCTTCCTTAATGGCGCTTAAACAGCGGGCGAACACGGCTTCGCCGATCAGGGTCAGCGGCATGCCTTCGTCAAGCGCGGCAATCGCCGTCCACTTACCGGTGCCCTTCTGGCCTGCGGTATCGAGAATCTTGTCAACGAGGGGCTGTCCGTCTTCGTCCTTCTTTTTAAGGATGTCGGTGGTGATTTCAATTAAATAGCTGTCCAGAACGCCTTCGTTCCATTTTTTGAATACTTCGTGCATCTCGTCGGGCGTCATACCCAGATAGTCGCGCATGATCTGATAGGCTTCGCAGATCAGCTGCATATCGCCGTATTCAATGCCGTTATGAACCATTTTGACGAAATGGCCTGCGCCGTTTTCTCCTACCCAGTCGCAGCAGGCGTCTTCACCCACATGGGCGCAGATGCTCTGGAAGATGGGCTTTACATAGGGCCACGCTTCGTTGGAGCCGCCGGGCATCATGCTGGGACCCTTGAGCGCGCCTTCTTCGCCGCCGGAAACGCCGGTTCCGACATAGAGAAGTCCCTTTTCTTCCACATACTTGGTGCGGCGGATGGTGTCGGGGAAATGGGAGTTGCCACCGTCGATGATGATGTCGCCGGGCTCAAGCACATTCAAAAGCTGATCGATCATGGAATCGACCGCTGCGCCCGCTTTTACCATCATCATAACCTTGCGGGGCTTTGCAAGATTGGCGGCAAGCTCTTCAATGGAATAGCAGCCGATGATGTTTTTGCCGCTGGCTCGTCCCTCCACAAAGTCCTTGACCTTGGAGGTGGTGCGGTTGAAAACCGCAACGGTGAATCCTTTGGATTCCATATTCATTACAAGATTCTCGCCCATAACGGCAAGACCGATCAGACCGATATCTGCAAGCTTTGCCATAATTCGTTTTCCTCCGATTTTTCTTATTTATCTTTTAACGCGTGCGTTGCCCTTCCATACAGACCAGACCTGCTCTTCGTCCGCGGGAGTTGCGTAGTCCTCAAGCATTGTAACCGCCATCGCGCCCGTTGCCCAGCCGAACTTGACCCAATCGGAAGGCGCCCAATCCTTGAGGTATGCATAAAGCATGCCGCCGACAAAGCCGTCGCCGCCGCCGATGCGGTCGAGCACCGGGATTTCTCTGGGTTCTTCCACATACCACTCGCCGTCGGCATACAGAATCGCGCCCCAGATGTGCGCATTTACATTGATGACCTGGCGGAGAGTCGTTGCAAAATACCTGGCGTTCGGATAGGCTTCCTTTACGCGGTAGATCATTTCCTTGAAGGAATCGATCTTGCCCGCAAGGTCTTTGCCGCCGGCTTCGGGGCCTTCAATGCCCAGCGCCAGCTGGAAATCCTCTTCGTTTCCGATCAGGATATCGCTTCGGGCGGCAATCTTCGAAAAGATGTCGCGAAGCTCCTTTTCGCGGCCCTTCCAGAAGGACGCGCGGTAGTTTAAGTCAAAGCTGATGCGGGTTCCGTTTTCCTTGGCGTACTCGCTGAGCTTTAAACAGAGCGCGCCCGTCTCGGGAGACAACGCCGCAAAGAGACCGGAGATGTGCATAAGGCGCGCGCCTTCGGTTTTAAAAATCTTTTCAAGGTCGAGATCCTCTGCTTTGAGCGTTCTTCCGACCTCGCCCGCGCGGTCGTTGTGGACGCGGGGGCCGCGCATGCCAAAACCGGTATCGGCAATGTTGAACTGGTGGCGATATCCCCAGGGGCCGCCCTGTTCAACTTCCGGGCCTTCAAACCAGATGTTTCTTCTGCGAAGTTCTCCCTTGATGAACGCGGCGATGGGGCTGCCCGCGACAAACGCAGTCAGAACCTTAGTGTTCAAGCCCAAAGAAGCGGAGACGTTTAAGACATTGCTCTCGGCGCTGGTTGCCTGCATGGTATAGTGGTTTCCGATGCCGACGGGCTGACGGTCAGCAGGGGTAATTCGAACGCCCATGCTGGTGGCCGTAATCAGGTCATACTTTTTCATGCGTTTATCGCTCCTTGTTATATTCATATTTTTACAGACTGATTTTACTACAAACCGGAAAAAGATTCAAGTGGATTTAAGGTTTACGCTTTACCCTGCAAAAACGATTCAGCGTTCATTAAAAGCCACGCAACTGCTCTTGGCAGCACATTCTCATCGATGCGGAATTTCGGATGGTGGTGGGCATATACCGCGTCGATTTCTTCATTTCGGATGCCCACCTTCATGTAGCAGATCGGCGCAATGGCTCGGTATTGACCAAAATCATCGCCTAGCGTAAATGGCGTATCAGCGCCGACTTCGCTTGCGGGCGCAATTTTCTTTGCATTTTCAAGGGCAAGTGCGCAAAGCTTTTCGTCGTTCCAGGTGACGCCGCAGGCTTCAACCATGCGGATGTCATATGTGCAGTTGTACGCGCTGCAGGTATCCTTGACCACGCGGTCGAAATTCTCATGCACCTGTTTATATACATCGGGATCAAAGGTTCGGATGGTTCCTTCAAGCGTCGCTTCTCCAGCGATGATGTTGCATCTTGTTCCCGCATGGAGACTTCCAACGGTGACGACTACCGGCTGGAAGGGAGAAGTGCAGCGCGACACAATGGGCTGAAGGTTCATGACCAGCGCAGAGGCGCACATAACCGCGTCAATGCATACTTCGGGCATTGCGCCGTGACCGGCGCGGCCGTGAATGTTCAGGGTGAACATGTCGGTGCTGGCGGCAACGCCGCGCGGGGAAACGCGCATTTCTCCGGATTTATACGGACTCCAAAGGTGGATGGAGAAAAACGCGTTTACATCGCTGACGAGCCCGGTTTCAATGACTTCCTGCGCGCCCATTTCGCCTTCCTCGGCGGGCTGGAAGATGATTTTTACCGTTCCCTTTATATTCTCCTTTGCGCCGCTTAGAATCTTTGCGCAGGTAAGCGCAATTGCGATATGTCCATCGTGTCCGCAGGCGTGCATCATGCCTTCATGCTCGGATTTATAGGTCAGATCCGTTTCCTCCGAAAGCTGAAGCGCGTCGGTGTCTGCGCGGATGCCGACGACAGGACCTGAAGACGCGCCTTCAATCACGGCGATTGTGATATTTTCCTTGGGCGCGAGATAGTCAACGCCCATCTTGTCCAGTTCCTCACGAATACGTTTGTTGGTTTTTATTTCAAAACGGGATTTTTCGGGAATTCTGTGAAACGTCCGATACATTTCCGATGCATATTGCTTCTCTGCCTCTGCGGCCTTCAAAAAATCCATATTTCCGCCTCCTTACAGCGATTCACATTCCAATTTTCTATAGAAGGCGATGCGAATCCTGCATTTTGTGTAAATTTCCTTCGTTAATTTTAAAACGCGGGCATTGACAAACCTATACGAAGCAGATAAAATAGATGCATATTTGAGGTTAGGAGAATCGCCTGTATGCGTTTACGTCCTGCAGCCATGATGATGCGAATGAGCATGTGCAAAATGTACATGCTTATGTGTGTTTGTCAGGGCTGAGGCAATGAGCGCAGATGGTTCTCTATCAGAATTTGAGTTTCCGTCAGGCAGGCCGAAGCGGCTTGCCTGATTTTTTTAAACTAAGAAGAAACGGAGCGCGTTTTAGAAATGATACAGGAAAAAAGTGCTGTTCCGGGCGCAAACGCCATGATCCGTCTGGAGCATGTATCCAAAACCTTCAATCCCGGCGTAAACGGGGGCGTAAAGGCGCTGATTGATGTAACGCTTGAGATTCCCAAAGGCAGCATCTACGGTATCATCGGATTTTCCGGCGCGGGAAAATCCACGCTGGTTCGCTGCATCAATCTTCTTGAGCGTCCGACCGAAGGTCTTGTATATGTAAACGGACGGGAGCTTACCCGGATGAGCGAAAAGGAGCTTCGCGGCGCGCGCAAAAAGATCGGCATGATCTTTCAGCTGTTCAACCTCATGCGCTCAAGAACCGTGTATGCGAACGTCCTGTTCCCGCTTCGCCATTCGAAGCTTTCCCATGCCGAAAAGAAAAAGAAGGTCATGGAACTTTTAAAAATCGTCGGCCTTGAAAACAAGAAAAAAGCATATCCCAGCGAGCTTTCCGGCGGTCAGAAACAGCGCGTTGCCATCGCCCGTGCGCTGGCCAGCGATCCGGAAGTCCTTTTGTGCGACGAGGCGACCAGCGCGCTCGATCCGCAGACCACGCAGGATATTCTTTCTCTGATCAAAAAGCTCAACCGCGAGCTTGGCATCACCACCATCGTCATTACCCACGAAATGGCGGTCGTCAAGCAGATCTGCGATAAGGTCGCCGTCATGGAAGACGGACGCGTGGTCGAAGAAGGCGACATCTATTCCGTCTTTTCGGATCCCAAGATGCCCATCACCCGCCGCTTTATCGGAACGACCGACGGCGTTGAGGGCATAAAAACCAGGATCGAAGAGATGGTCGCGCCTTTGAATCTCAAAAAACGCGACTACGTGGTTCAGCTTTCCTTCCACGGCGATTCCTCGGGTCAGGCGCTGGTTTC
>JAZSFI010000108.1:0-1561 GCA_045532135.1 Clostridia bacterium
GATCTCCTTGTTCAGCAGGGGCAGGATCACATGGCAGCCGTGCAGATGGGCATAGCGGGGATCCTCGGCGTTGATGGCAACGGCGGTATCGCCCAGCATGGTTTCGGGGCGGGTGGTCGCCAGTTCCAGCATTTCGCCGGTTTCCTTTACAGGATAGAGGATGTGCCAGAAATTGCCGGCCTGCTCCTCGTATTCAACCTCGGCGTCGGAGATGGAGGTCTTGCAGCAGGGGCACCAGTTGATCATACGCCAGCCCTGATAGATCAGATCCTTCTCATAGAGGTTGACAAAGGTTTCGCGAACGGCTTTAGACAGGCCCTCGTCCATGGTAAATCTTTCGCGGGACCAGTCGCAGGAAACGCCCAGCTTTCTCAGCTGCTGAACGATGCGTCCGCCGTATTCTTTTCTCCAGTCCCAAACGCGGTCCAGGAACTTTTCTCTTCCCAGATCCTGCTTGGTGAGGCCCTCTTTTTTGAGCGCGTCCACAACCTTTACCTCGGTCGCGATGGCGGCGTGGTCGGTGCCGGGTACCCAGAGGGTGGGATCGCCCTTCATGCGATGGTAGCGGATTAAAACATCCTGGGGCATTTCGTCAAGCGCGTGGCCTACGTGAAGCTGACCCGTGATGTTCGGCGGAGGCATAACGATGGTGAAGGGCTTTTTGCCCTTGATCATCTTGGGCTTAAAAGCGCCGGATTCTTCCCACATTTTGTAGATGCGCTCTTCCATTTCTTTGGGCGCATACACTTTCGCCATTTCGAAGGTGTTCATGTTTTCCATGGTGAATCTATCTCCTGTCTCATTATTTTTATAAACAAAAAGAGCAATCCCGCCGCTATTGGGCGGAATTACTCCGCGGTACCACCAAAATTTGTATCTTTCTTCGCTGTATCGGGCGAACCCGCGCAAAGCTACTTTTGCCTTTTCGCAATGCGGCCTTGGAAGCGACCTTCCGCACGTTTTTTCCCGGGCAGCCTTTCAGCCGGCGAGCCGCCCTCTCTTGGGGTCCTTTCGCGCGTACTCCTCTTCGTCACAGGCGAAATTCATACTTTTTCTATATTATAGCAAAAGTAAACGGCAAAATCAATCGGTTTTAAGCGCGTTCAATTTTTTAACGCAGCTGAAAACATAGGAAACAAGCGCGCAAAGCGATGTAAGCGCCGCCAGTACGATCACAACATGGCCGATGGAGTGAAGCGTATCCACGCCGTGCCACGGGAATACCAGAAGAATGCCCAATACAAAAAGGCACGTTGCCGCTTTTCCCCATATGTTGGCCTGAACGACCACGCCCTTTTGAAGCATGACCATCGAGCCGCACATCATGATGAACTCCTTGACGAGCATCGCAATCATGATGACCCAGTTTAAAAACGCATATTTTTCGGGCGCAAGAAACCCGTCGGAGGCGAGGCAGAACAAAATGGACAGAACCATCAGTTTGTCCGCCAACGGGTCGCAAAGCTTTCCGAAGGATGTAATCTGATTGTTTTTCCGCGCAAGATAGCCATCCAGGCAATCCGTCGCGCTTGCCAAAGCGAATACGCACATGGAGATATAT
>JAZSFI010000559.1:0-4268 GCA_045532135.1 Clostridia bacterium
CCCATCAAAAAAGGGACTTTTTTGATGGCTTGACGGCAGGCCCGATCACCCGCCGTCTTCGTTTTTCAGATTTCGTCCATCAAACTTTCGAATTTCAGGCCGTACCAGTGGTTTTGCGCATCCCGGTTTGTGATTTCAATGGCTTTGCCCGTGAAATCCTGCGCATACTGAACGGCCGAACAAATATCGTCTCCATTTACGAGCTTTGCGCAAAGAACGCTTGCATACACGTCGCCGCAGCCGTGCAGGCGGCGGTTGGTGGAGGGCAGATATTTTTCATAAAGAACGCGTCCGTCTCCGTCAATAACGACGTCGCCCACTTCCCTCTCATTCGGATGAACGCCGGTAATGACGACATGCTTTGCGCCGATATCGGACAGGCGCCTGTAAAGGTCGTTTCGTTCTTCTTTTGCAACAATGTTCTTGTACTCCGCGCCCGTCATCAGCATTGCTTCCGTGAGATTGGGCGTTAAAACGCACGCATTTCGGCAAAGGCGGCGCATTTTCTTTGGGAAATCGCTGCCAAAGCCCAAATACATATACCCGTTGTCGCCCATCACGGGATCGATGAGAATCATTGCGCCGCGCGCGGCATGCATTTTCACGATTTCTTCCGCCACAGGCAACTGGTTTTCCAGCATATAGCCCGTATAAATACAATCGAATTTCAATGAAAAGCTTTCCCAGTGCGCCACGATCTTCTTCATTTCTTCCGTAAGATCCAGCCGCGTCGGTTTTGAAAAATCGCCCGTATGTGTGGACAAAAGCGCCGTCGGCAGCGGAACCGCCTCCACGCCGAAGCGGGAGAGAATGGGCAAAGTCACGGTCAGCGAGCATTTTCCAAAGCAGGAAATGTCGTTGATCGCCATCACGCGCCTGATGGGGGATGCATCGTTTTTCATCCGGTTTCTTCCTTTTCGGGTATTTGAAAAATCGGGCTGCGAAGGAAAGGGGCGCCGTTCAAGCGCCCCCTGCGATTTCCGCTCAGCCCATCATTTCGGCGTAAGCCGCGGTATATTCAACGCCGTAATCGTTGAGCCACTGTCTCAAAAGCGCATCCTGCTCTTTTGCAATCAGATACGTTTCAAGTTCTGCCTTGATTTCATCGGTAAACTCGATCGCGCCGCCGGGGATGTCTCTGAGATAATAGAGAATATGAACGCCATAGCTGGTGACAACAGGATCGGATACGTCGCCGACTTTCTGCATCTTTTCAGAATATGCGCCGTCGGTGAATTCCTGCATAAACACGATGGTGTCCTTGTGAACGGCGTAGCCATTTTTAAGGTTGTCGCCGGACATACCGGGATCGGTGTTGTATTCAGCAATGAGATTTTCAAAGCTTTCGCCTTCTTCGATCTTTTTGTAGATCTCGTCAAGCTTTTCTTTGCAGCTTTCAATCACGGCGTTTCTGGCGTTTTCGATCGCTTCGGCATCGTCGCCCTGAGCGGCGCCTGCGTATGCATCCAGCGCTTCCTGATCGGCGTTGATCAGGATATGGGTGATGCCGCGATAGCCTTCGGGCATGAAATAGGAAACGTAAGAGTAGTAATTGGTGGCGTATTCATACATCGCGACGTTGCCTTCGAACATTTCCTTGTCGTCTTTAACAAAGCTTTCAAAGGTTTCAAGGATCTTGTCCTGCGGAATTTCAAACGTGAAGGTGTTAAAATGGGCGGCAAACGCTTCGCCGATCAGAAACTCTTCCTTGTACTTTTCAAGCGGATAGCCGGCCTCGGCGTATGCGCCCGCCACCATATCATACAGCGTCTGATATTCTTCCTCGCTTATTTCGCTTCCGTAATAGTAAGCGATGTAGCTTTTGATTTCTTCATTGTAAATCGTTTCGGCCTGCTGATACAGGTTTTCGATTTCCTCTGCGCTCAAAAGATTCTCAACGCCCATTTCCGCAACCATGATTTTGGGCAGCGCGTTGTAAATCAGAAGATAGTCAAGCGCGGACGCATAATCCGTCTGGGAGGCAATCAAGCCCTCTGAATACATCTGCTGGGCATAAGACATAACTTCTTCAAGGCGAACTTCATGATCGCGAAGACGTGCAACAACGGGGTTTTCATCCGCGCCTTCCATACTCGTCGCTTCTTCAACCGGCTCGGCAGGGGTCGCGATATCTTCCGCAAGCGCACAGGAGAAAAGCATGGCGGCAGCCAGTATCCAGACAAAAATCATTTTCATGGTTTTCATTGCGTTAGACTCCTTTAATATAAATCTTCTGAAATCATACCACAAATGATAAAAACCATCAAGTATAACCGCACACTTTCCCAAAAAATTCATGCGCCGGGCGCACAAAAACCGATTTTACGCCGTCACTTCCTCGTTTTTTATGCGCTTGAACAGCTCATACAGATTCGCAAAATCCATCGTTACCGCCGGATGACCGTTCATTTCTGTGAGATATGCATGTCCCTTTTCTTCCTCAAGCCGTATGCCCAGCTTCGCGGCAAGCTCAAACAATGCAAAAACCTCCGATTCGTTCAAGGCTGCGTTTTCCATGTTTGATGCGACGCCTGCCAGCATATCCGAAGAAAATTCCGCCCGGTCCACATTCAGCCGATTGATTCTTTTCTGGATTTCATCCGACACCAGCAGCCTGCTCATCCGCCTCCTGGCGTCTTCGCGCTTACTCACCGGCATACCCGTCCTCCTCCAGCCGCATCAGAAAAATTCTGCCGTGACGCCAGATTACCGCGCATTTTTCCGGGTACTGGCGGCGGATCGCCATCATAAGCCCATTGTAAGCGCGCCGGGGCGTGTCCGCGCCCTCAAGGGTTACTTCGGCAAAGCGGTAGCCGGAATTCAGAAATTCCTCCACCATGAGACTGCGCCCCGCCTTTTTCTTCAGTTCGTTTCTTCCGGGGATGTCCGAAACTTTGATCAGCATTTTGCTTCTCACTCCTTTCATCCCATATATATGAGCCAGACTATTTATATATACCGTCTTTTTCAAAAATTTTTATTTTTTTCGGTTTTTCCTGATATTTCGCGCCCATTTCCCCTTTTTCACAAAATTTTAAATAGAAACACTATTCACCATAAGCCAAATAAAAAGACCATATGTGTATTTTCACATATGGTCCGGCGAAAAGTACAAAAGATTACAGCTTCACGGGAAGAACGCCTTTATACTCATTTTTCTTTGCCGCTTCCGTAAACGCCTTCACGGAAAGGTTCGTGTATTCATACGCGGCGATCACAGCGCCTGCGTTTTCCACGCATCCGGCGTCGTACGGCGCGCCCAGAAGAACGACGACAAGCGCAACGCCCGCCTCTTCAAGCGCCTTCAGAATCGCCTTTTGTCCGTCGCGGAAACGGGCGTTGTACAAGCCGAGCACAATGACGTCATGGCCGGAGGAAAGCATTTCGCCGACCGTTTTTTCGTCAAATTCATTGATCGGAAGGTCGTACGCTTTTCCGTCAAACGCCCGCGCGCATACCTTGGCAAAGGAAAGCGGCGCGCCCTTGTCTTCTTCGGCGTTGTTCAAAGAAAAGGAAAGCGGAGCGGCAAAAGCGGGATTTTTCGCTTTATTCAAAAGCGCAAGCGCGCCCTCGTCCCGGATCACCGTCATGGAACAAACGGCCGCTTTCAGATGGAACGCGATTTTTTCTTCATCGAAGGCAAGCGCTTTTGCCTTTTCAAGCGTCATTTCCGGTTTTTGGGCGAGACCGTATTTTTCCTTGAGCGCATGGATGCGGCTGACGGAAAGATCGATTCTTTCCTCGGAAATCCTGCCCGTCTCAACCGCCTTTTCAATCGCCAGCACCACTTCCTTCGCCGCTTCATACGAGTGGGAAACGGTCATCAGATCGCATCCGGCTTCAATTGCCATTACAGCGGCTTCGCCGCTTCCGAAAAGCGCCTTTACGCCCTGCATTTCCATGCAGTCGGTGACGGCAACGCCCGAAAAGCCCATTTTCTCGCGAAGCAGCTCCGTCAAAAAGCGTTTGGAAAGCGTTGCAGGACGCTCGTTGTCCACGTCGGTAAACAATACATGCGCGCTCATCACGGATTCCGCGCCCGCGCTGAACGCGTCCATAAACGGCTTCCACTCGGTTTTTTCAAGCGTTTCCGTTTTCGTGTCGTTCACAGGCAGCGTGAGGTGGGAATCGCTTTTCACGTTTCCGTGACCCGGAAAATGCTTGACCGTTGCAATCAGGCCGCCGTCTGAAAGACCTCTCATCATTTCGCGTCCGATTTCGGAGACCGTTTCGGGGTTATCCGAATAGGCGCGCGAGCCGATGATGGG
>JAZSFI010000114.1:0-10924 GCA_045532135.1 Clostridia bacterium
AGCGCTAAATTGCCCGACACATACATGGCTGTCGGCGCATCCGTGCCAAGCCGCTCCGTCAGACGCACGGGGTATTCCTCATCCATCGTAGTCAGAATCTCGATATTCTGCTCGTAAAAACGCTCCATTGCGTACGAAAGCGGCATCGTTCTTGACAATAACATGCAAATGCGATACGCCTCCTGCTCCGGCATATCCAATTTCGCCATTACTGCGGAAATATCCATGCCGATCAGGCTTCCGACCGTGCCAAGACCTGCAGCTTCCACGCGTCTGGCCAGCTGAATAAACTCGCAGCTGGCAAGAGGACGGACGAGTTCTTCCTTATCCGCCGTCAGGGGAAGTGTTAAAAGCATTGCGGTAAAGGCGTTGTCATTGTGCTGCATGTGTCACCTCAAAGAAAATCATTTGGATAAAATATACTCAAAAAAACCGTCCGGCGAGCATTCGGGCAGATCCAAAAACTCGGTTGCCTCAAAAATGTCCTCCAGATAATGCGCATCCGAAGAATGCAGATGCTTTAAATTCGGCATGCCTTTGTGCGGAAGCGGAAAGCCCACCTTAACCTCCACGGCCGAAAAAGGGACATTCGGCGGAAGAAAGCCCAGCACATTCAATATGCCGGTCGAACCGCGGTTGATATGCGCGGGTACCGCAAGCGCGCCGCGCTTTTTCAGTTCCTCCGCCAGATCGTCAATCGACAGATCCAAGGCGTTTATCAGAAGCTTTTCGATTTCACCCGTGATTTCATCATCCTCGTTCATAATCGCCTGCTGTCCGAAAACGGACGGCTTGTTTTTGATCGGCGGAAGATACGGATAAATGTAATCCGAAAAATCGAGCGCTTCTTCAACGGTTCTGAAATACGCCAGCATGTGAACTTCCTCGCGGGTGTTGAGCTCAATTGCGGGCAACAGTGTCAGCCCGATCTCGTCTGCAACGCGCTTGATCGCAGGAAGCTGATATGCAGTATTATGATCCGCGCAGGCGATCATGTCAAGCCCTTTTATTTTGGCCATGTTCGCCATGTTGTTGGGCGTCATGTCCATATCCCCGCATGGAGACAGGCACGAGTGCATGTGAAGGTCAACAGCGCACTTCATTTTCTTACATTGCGCCGATGTCTGCGTCATGCATGCGGCCGCTGATTTCGTAGGCGGTAAGAGGAGATGCCAATATTGCAATGCCCTCTTCGTCCGCCTTTTCGATCACATCGTTTTCAACCTTGATGCCCTCTGGAATAATAACGCAGGCCATATCGTGAAGCGTAGCAACAGCAATGACGTTCATATGGGTCTGAACGGTGATCCACGCCATGCCTTCGCGTCCGTGCGCCATAACCCAGCTCAAAAGATCGCAGGTATAGCCGCTTGAAACCTCCCGGTTCACATCGGCCTTTTGGGTCAGAATCTTTGCTTCGATTTTTTCGGAAAGCGCCAGAATATTCATACTTTTTTCTCTCCTCAAGTGTTCTTTTCGCGCGTAAGCTCGCTGATTTCAACCATCTGTCTGGCCATCAGCGTAATCTGCTCTTTCAAAAGGAACAGACAGTCCATTTCCTTGGCATAGCCGCCGACAATGTCCTCCGCCAGCGCCTGACAGGTGGGCGATCCGCAGGAACCGCAGTCAAGACCCGGAAGCTTTTTGCGGATTTCCTCGATTTTGTCCATTTTTTTCAAAGCTTCGGTGAAGTCCGCATCGAGCCTCAGCGTCTCCATAGGCTCGATTTTTTTGTTAAGGCGCATTTCATCGCCCAAAGCTTCGAGTTCTTCCACAGAAACTGCTTTGTCGATTGAAACCTTCGGCAGCTCGCTTACAAGCTTGCGAATGCGGTTTCTTGCAATAAACACATTTTCAAACGCAATCGGGCCGCCGACACAGCCGCCGTCGCATGCCAGGCCTTCAAAATATTTAAGATCGGGCAGGCGATCGTTTTCAATAGCCTCCAGAACGCGGTTTACATTGTCTATGCCGTCCACCGCCAGCGCGTCTTCTTCCGCAATTGCAAGACTTTCGCCGCCGGAGCGCGCCCAACCGATGCCAAGCGCCGTTCCTCTGTGGGAATCGCTCGACACATATTCTGTGTCGTCGCCCTGATCACGCCTGATCTGATTGGATAAAAGGCCGTAAATCTCCATCATGGAAATCACGCCGTCCACCGCGCTTTTATCATGACCGATCGGAAGCCTTACTGCCGTCGCCTTTGCAGGGCAGGGCGTAATGAAGAAGCAGCCGACCTCCTCCGGACGCACATGATGCTTTTGGCAGTATTCGCGTCTTGCCATCGTCGCCGCAATCTCCATGGGCGAACGAATGTCCACAATGTTGTCGATCAACTCCGGAAAACGGATCTGAATCAGTCTCACAACCGCCGGACACGCCGAGGAAATCAAAGGCTGGGGACAATCCGGCTCCTTCAGTTTCTCCATCACGGCGCGCGAAGCAATGTCTGCGCCGCGAGCGACGTCAAACACCTCGTTAAAGCCCATGCGCATAAGACCTCTGGGTACCGCCGAAATGTCCTTCAGATTCTTGAACTGACCGTACAAAGTCGGCGCCGGAAGCGCAATTTTATATTTGAAACGATTGATGGAGGCCAAAGGATCGGTAACCGCGACCTTTGCGTGGTGCTCGCACACCCGGATGCATGCGCCGCAGTCGATGCAAAGCTCATCGACAATGCGCGCCCGACCTGCACGGATTCGGATCGCCTCGGTGGGACAGCGCTTCAGACAATTTGTGCATCCGACGCATTTTCCTTTATCCAGCTTTACGGAATGCAGCTCTTTTGCCATTTACACCGCTCCTTCCGCTTTTTGCGGATCAGCAAGCTTAAACACCATTTCGATCCGCGTTCCTTCTCCTACCTTGGATTCTATATGGAATTTATCCGCATTTCTCGCCATATTGGCAAGGCCCATGCCCGCGCCAAAACCCATCATGCGAACGTCTTCGGAGGCGGTCGAATAGCCTTCGCTCATCGCAAGATCGATATCGGGAATGCCGGGGCCGACGTCTTCGCTTGTCAAAGTAACGTCTTCCGCGCCTACGGTTAATATGAGCTTTCCGCCCATAGAATGGATGACAAGGTTGATCTCCGCTTCATAGCAGGCGATCGACAATCTGCGCACAACGCCGCTGTTTACGCCAAGCTTTTTAAGCAGTCTTTTAATCGTAGCGGAGGCCTCGCCGGCCGTGGTGAAATCCATCGCCACAACGCCAAATTCTTCTCTGAGTACGTGCATTGATCTCAGCCTTTCACTCGATTGTTAAGCCCGCTGGTAAACAGAATGCCGCTTGCATTATACAGCGTATGATCCGTAGAGAGTACGGAAATACCGCATTCGCGCGCAAGCTCCAAGGCTTCTTCCGCAGGCTGTTTTCCTCTTACAAAAACCACCATTCGGATGTCCAGCATGTCTGCCGTTCGCATGACCTGGGGATTGACAAGTCCGGTCAGAAGCACCATGTGCTCCTTGGGAAACGCCAGAACGTCGCCCATCATGTCGCTTGAGCAAGCCGACTGAACCTCGAGTTCAGGGTTCTCCTCGCCCGTCAGTCCTCTGGCATTTAAAAGCGCCTGTATCTCCTTGAGTTTCATCGTAAAAACCGCCTTTCCGGTGGTAGATTTCAAACATACTTATTATAGCGTATATTTGAGCAAATTTCAATCATCGATTCCGTACAATTTGCCAAATTCATTGCGGTTTTCAATATCTGTTTGTTATTTTTGCACGCAGCACACCTGTTTTTATTCATTTTTTCGTCAATTCTCGGTCTTTTTGAACAAGTTTGAATAAAAATCAAATTTCATATTGCAATTAGAGCCTTTTTATGATATCATAAAGCACATCAATCGCTAATAGATTAGATAGCGAATAATGAAAAAGGAGGATACCCATATGAAGAAGCTGATCACTTTGGCGCTTTCAATCATGCTTATTGTCAGCGTCTTTGCCCAGCCGGTATTTGCCGAAGACAATTCCTTCCGCAGCCTGTATTCCGGCGAAGTGACCACCCTTAATTACCTGACCACCGCGACCACCAACGATTTTTCCCTCTCCTCCAACATCATTGATACTTTGGTAGAATATGATGAGTACGGCCTGATTCAGCCCTCCCTCGCCAAAGACTGGAAGGTTTCCGACGACGGCCTCACCTGGACGTTCTTCCTTCGCGACAACGCCACCTGGGTTACCTATCAGGGCGAATATGTTGCCAACGTCACCGCCAACGACTTTGTCGCCGCGGCCAAGTACCTTTTGAATGACAAAAACGCTTCCGGAACCGCCGATGTCTTCTACGGCGTCATCGCGGGCGCAGAAGAATACTACAATTCCACCATCGTTCCCGCTGAAGGCGAAGAAGCCCCCGCACCCGTGGATTTCGAAACCGTCGGCGTGAAGGCGCTGGATGATTACACCCTCGAATACACGCTGATTGCGCCCTGCCCCTATTTTGAGAGCATGCTCACCTACGTTTGCTTCATGCCCGTATACGAGCCTTTCCTTATTGAAAAAGGCGATCAGTTCGGCGTAGCCAACGGCCCCGACAATGTGCTCTACTGCGGCGCATACCTCTTAAAGGAATTCAAGCCCCAGGAAAAGAGAGTTCTTGTAAAGAACGAAGCCAACTGGGACAAGGAAAAGGTATACATCGAGACCATCGAGTACATTTACAATAAAGAAGCGTCCACCATCTCCGCCGAAATGTACCGCCGCGGCGAGATTGATTCCGCTTCCATCGACGTAACCATCGCAAACGAATGGCTGTCCAATGACGAGACCGCAAACCTCATCCGTCCCGTCCGTCAGACCAGCTTCTACACCTATTTCTACGCTTTCAACTTTGATCCGCAGTTTGATGCAGCTTATGAGCCCGAAAACTGGAAGCTCGCCGCGAACAACGAAGCGTTCAGAAAGAGCATTTACTACGGCCTTGACCGCGTAAAGGCCATGCTGATCACCGAGCCCGACAACCCTGAATCCATCATTTTCAACACCGTAACGCCCCCGGATTTTGTAACGCTTGAAGGCGTTGACTACACAAACCTCGGCGCGCTTGAAGCCATCACCGCTCAGGGTACCCAGACGTTTGACGAAGCCAAGGCGCTTGAATACAAGAAGCTTGCAGTTGAAGAGCTCACCCAACTCGGCGCAACCTTCCCCGTCAAGATCCTCATGAAGTACAACCCCGGCACGAGCGGCTGGGACGCCGAATGCCAGATCGTTGAGCAGCAGCTCGAATCTCTCCTTGGAACCGACTACATCGACATCATCGTTGAAGCCGGTCCCTCCACAGGTTTTTTGACCGCTGTACGCAGAAGCGGCGATTACGCGCTTCTCAAGTGCAACTGGGGTCCCGACTACGCCGATCCCCAGACCTACACCGATCCTTTTGACGTAGACAACAACTATAACTTCATGGATAAGGGCGCAGACGCCGCAGAAATGGCCGAGTACTACGACCTCGTCAAAGCCGCCAAGGCGATCACCGGCGACACCGCCGCCCGCTACGAGGCATTCGCCACGGCAGAAGCCTACATCATCGAGCGCGCCTATATCATCCCCTTTGGCTACGGAAACGGCGGCTACACCGCCTCCCGCATCAATCCCTTCACCACCCAGTACGCCCCCTTCGGTATCTCCAACTACCGCTATAAGGGCACCCGTCTCGTCGAAGAGCCTATGGACACCAACGCTTACTTTGATGCATATGATCTGTGGCTCGAGGAGCGCGAGGCTCTGTCCGAATAAAGCGTAAAACTCCGTTTCCCTTCATCCGGAGCGGCGAGCAAACATCGCCGCTCCGGTTTTGAGCATTTATGTAAGATCATTATTTCCGACAAAAGGTTGTGAACGCCTTGCTGAAATACTCTTTAAAACGCCTTGTTTCCGCGATTTTCACCCTTGCGATCATACTGACGATCGTGTTTTTCCTTCTTCGGCAGATGCCGATAGAGGGCTATTTTGATAACTTCGACAAGATGTCGGAAACCACCATCAATTCAAAGCTGCGCGAAATGGGTCTTCTGGACCCCTTCCCCGTTCAGCTCAAAAACTTCTTTTCCGATCTTCTGCGCGGCGATCTCGGCAAATCCGCCAAGTACCGCGTGGGCGAAGATGTAACCAAAATCATACTTGAAAAAGCGCCCCTTTCGCTGGAAATGGGCTTGATTTCCATGGGCATTGCGCTTATGCTCGGCGTCCCACTCGGCGGCTGCATGGCGCGAAGCAAAATCTGGGACCGCTTCGGCACCATTTTTATCGTGTTTGTAAACGCTGTTCCTTCAGCGATCTACTATATATTTATTCAGATGTACGGAACACAGCTTATGGGCATCGACATGACCTTTACCAAGGAAAACTGGGTCACATGGATTCTTCCGATCTTCTCGATGAGCCTTGGAAACATCGCTTATTATGCAATGTGGCTGAGACGATACATGGTGGATGAAATGACAAGGGACTATGTGAAGCTTGCGCGCGCCAAGGGCGTCAGCAAGAAAAACATCACCATGAAGCACGTTTTCAGAAACGCGTTTGTTCCGATGATCCAGTATCTGCCCTCCTCCATTCTTTACACCGTGTGCGGCTCTCTCTATATCGAATCCCTCTACGGCATTCCCGGCATGGGCGGCCTGCTTGTTGATGTAATCGGCCGTCAGGACAACCCGATGGTACAGGCGCTGGTCATGATCTATTCCTGCATCGGAATCGTAGGTCTTTTAATCGGCGACATCATGATGGGCGTCATCGACCCCAGAATCAGTTTTGCAAAGAAGGAGGGCGCGCGCTG
The DNA here is from genome assembly GCA_045532135.1 of Clostridia bacterium. GTDB lineage: Bacteria > Bacillota > Clostridia > Christensenellales > Aristaeellaceae > SFHK01. The sequence goes on from JAZSFI010000114.1 coordinate 6,799, forward strand.
ATGCATACGTATGAAGATGTAAAAGCCAAAAAACTTGAAAACGGCATTCACGAAGCGCTGAACACGCCCGAAAACGAAGACGAATTGTTTGAGTTTGCCGAATACGATCCTTCCTCCGCCGAAAAAACCGGCTACAGCAACTATTCCTACTGGGGCTGTACGTTCCGCGCGTTCTTTAAGCGCAAAACCGCCGTACTGCTTGCAGTTGTGCTTGTTCTTCTCATGGCGTTCACCATTATCCAGCCGATGCTGCCCGGCCAGTACGACGCCATCGACATCAACAATTATCCCATGAGCAGGCTGCACCTTAACAACGTTTCGCCGACACTTGACAACATTTATATGACGCTGCCCGAAGGAACGAATCTTCAGTACGCGGAGTTTGAAGACAAAGACAACCCCGAAATGGGCAAAAAATGGGTCGCCGTTTCCGGTCAGATTGCCCGCATTCCGGGTCGAAGCGGAACCAAAGTCACCAATTTTACGCTGCTTGAATACGGCGAGGAATGGAGCGTAGCCGAGTATAACGGCGTAACCGGCTATGTCAAAACCGATGGTTTAAGCGTAAAGCCCGAAAAGAAGCGCTTTGACCTGAACGAATATGAAGGCCGCTTCAATACCCCCTATTCATGCTTCTCAAACTCTCCTACCACCATCTACGCCACGCCCACGGAGTTTTCCAATCCCGACGTCAACGCCAAAGGCTGGCTGTACACCGAGCGCGAAAACCTGATTTATCACGAAAACGGCATGTGCACGACGAAAGGCGAAACCGCCCTTCGCATCTATCCTTCGACCTACGGCTTCATTTTCGGCACCAATGAGCGCGGACAGGATCTGTGGGCGCGCGTTTGGAGCGGTACGAGAACCAGCTTGTATATCGGTTTCATGGTCGCCATCGTCGAAGCCGTTGTGGGCATTCTGGTGGGTATCCTCTGGGGCTATGTAAGACAGCTCGACCGTCTTTTGACCGAGCTTTACAACGTCCTTGACAATATCCCGACCACCATCGTTTTGATTCTCATCGCTTACGTCATGAGCCCGTCCGTTTCCACCATCATCTTCGCCATGTGCTTAACGCGCTGGATGGGCATGGCGCGCTTTATCCGAAACCAGATCATCATAATCCGCGACCGCGATTACAACGTAGCCTCCAGATGCTTAGGCTCCACGCCCGGTCAGATCATGATGAAAAACCTTCTCCCCTATCTCGTGTCCGTCATCATGCTCAGAATGGCGCTTTCCATTCCCGGTGCGATCGGAAACGAAGTATTCATCACCTACATCGGCCTCGGAATTCCGATCAATACGCCGTCTCTGGGCAACCTGATCGACGTCGGACGCAAACTTTTCTCGTCTGCTTCCCTCCGCTATCAGCTCTTGTTCCCGACCATCGTTTTATCCGTCATCACCATTTCCTTCTATATCATCGGCAATGCCTTTGCAGACGCCGCCGACCCCAGAAACCATCTGTAAGAAAGGAGCGCGAAAATCGTGTCAGAACCGATTTTATCCGTAAGGAATTTAAACTTCAAATTCACCCTGCGCGGAAAGACGCTCCACGCCATCAGAGACGTATCTCTGGACGTATACCCCGGCGAATCCTTGGCCATCGTCGGCGAATCCGGAAGCGGCAAAAGCGTGTTTACCAAGTCCTTTATGGGACTTAACGATAAAAACGGATGGGTTGAAAGCGGCGAAATCCTGTACGGCGGCATGGATTTGTCCAAATTCAAAACAGAGGAAGAATGGCTCAAAATCCGCGGCAAGGAAATCGCCATGGTTATGCAGGACCCAATGACGAGCCTGAACCCCTTAAAAACCATCGGTGCGCAGATTCTGGAAGCCATCGAGCTTCACCAGAACCTGAAAGGCGCGAAAGCCAAAGAAACGATGCTTGAAATCTTAAAGGACGTCGGCATCCAGAACCCCGAAAGACGCGCCCGACAGTATCCGCATGAGTTCTCCGGAGGCATGCGCCAGAGAGTCGTTATCGCAATCGCCGTCGCCTGCAAACCCAAAATTCTCATCTGCGACGAACCCACCACCGCGCTCGATGTTACCATTCAGGCGCAGATTCTAAAGCTCATCAAAGACCTCATCGCAAAATACAACCTGACCGCCATCTACATCACCCACGATCTGGGCGTTGTCGCCAATGTTGCCGAGCGCATCGCGGTCATGTACGCAGGCGATATCATTGAAATCGGCAAAAGCGAAGAAATTTTCTACGACCCCAAGCACCCCTATACGTGGGCGCTTCTCTCCTCCCTGCCGCAGCTGGGCGTAAAGGGCGAAGATTTGTATTCCATCAAAGGAACGCCGCCCAATCTCTTTCAGGAGATCAAGGGCGATCCGTTTGCGCCCAGAAACCCCAAGCCCCTCAAAATTGATTTTGTCAAGCGTCCCCCGTTTTTCGAGGTATCGCCCACCCATAAGGCACGCACATGGCTCTTAGATCCCCGCGCGCCCAAAGTTGAACCGCCCGAGAGCATAAAAATGCTTAGAGAAGGGAGGATTTAGAGGCGATGAGAGAGAATACAAACAAGGAAGTGCTTTTGTCCGTAAAGGATCTTACCGTTCAGTTCGGCAAAAAGCGCAGACCCTTTACCGCCGTTGACAAGGTTTCCTTTGATATCTTTAAAGGCGAAACCTTTGGTCTGGTCGGCGAATCCGGAAGCGGCAAAACCACCATCGGCCGCGCCGTCATCCGCGTAGTTCCAACCGCCGGAGGCGATATTGTTTACGGCAGCGAAAAAATCAACGGAAAAATCTCAAAAGAACTCGACAAAGCCATCACAAGAAAGATCCAGATGATCTTTCAGGACCCGATGGCGAGCCTCAACGAACGCCCCAAGGTAGACTACATCGTCTCTGAAGGTATTTACAAATCCACAAAGGCGCAGGAAAGAAAAGCGCTTGTGGATCAGGCGCTCATGGACGTCGGCCTGCTGCCCGAATTCTCCAGCCGCTTCCCGCACGAATTTTCCGGCGGACAAAGGCAAAGAATCGGTATCGCCCGCGCGCTTATCATGCAGCCCGAATTCATCATTGCCGACGAGCCCATTTCCGCGCTTGACGTTTCCATCCGCGCACAGGTATTGAACCTGTTAAGCGATCTTCAGAAAAAGCGCAATCTGACCTACCTATTCATCTCCCATGATCTGTCCGTTATGCGCTTTATCTGCGACCGCATCGCCGTCATCCACAAGGGAAAAATCGTGGAGCTGGCAGATACCGAGGAGCTCTTTCTCCATCCCCTGCACCCGTACACCCGCGCGCTTCTCTCCGCCGTGCCAATGCCCGACCCCGTAAAAGAAAAAAACAAAGAGCTGATCGTGTACGATCCTTCCGTTCACGATTACATGACGGACAAACCCGCATGGCTTGAAATCACGCCCGGTCACTTCATTTATGCAAACCAAAAAGAGTTCGAATCTTACCAAAAGGATCTGATCCAATGATTTCCTTCGAGGCCGTATCCCGCTGCTGGGCGGAGATCAACATAGGCGCCCTGATTGAAAACTACAAGACTGCCGTTTCATTTTTAGGGGAAAAGACAACCCTGATTCCGGTCTTAAAAGCAAACGCCTACGGCTGCGGCGCGCCCTATGTCGCGCGTACGCTTTATAAAGAAGGCGCGCGTTTGTTCGCAGTGGCAAGCCTTGAAGAAGCGCTTGAGATCAAAAAAACGCTCTCCGATGCCGATGTGCTCGTTATGGGTCTTGTGTCCGCGCCGCTTCTGCACCGCGCAATTGAGGAAGACATCATTTTAACCGTCTTCTCCGAGAAAAGCGCAAAGGAAATTTCCGCAGCAGCAGAAGGAATCGGGAAAAACGCCCGCGTACACCTTAAAATGGACACGGGACTTCACCGTCTGGGCTTTGGAAAAGGCGATTTGGATACGCTTGTCAAATGCGCCGGCTTTCCAAATCTTACGGCAGACGGCCTTTTCACCCATCTTGCCCTTCGCAGCAAAGAAGAAGACGACCTTCAGTTTTCCATCCTTTTAAGCGGTTTTGAAGCGCTCAAAACCGCAGGCATCCATGTAAAAATGCTTCACGCCTGCGATTCCATCGGCATGGTGCGCTATCCTGACAGGCACTATGACGCCTGCCGCGTCGGC
>JAZSFI010000075.1:0-3054 GCA_045532135.1 Clostridia bacterium
CATGTCGGGAAGGTTGTTGTCAGCGGCGAGGTTGGTGAGGGTGCCGTTGACGTCAGCGGTTGTGGTCTGGATGATTTCGATGGTGATGTTGGGATACTTCTCGGTGAACTTATCGGCGAGGGCGCGGGTAAGCTCGAAGTCGTCCCAGGTCAGAAGAGACAGGGTGATGGGGTCAGTGGTGTTCATTGCAGGCATGTTGTAGCCTTCTTCAGCAGACACGATGGTCGCAAAAGAAGCAATCATAACCAGCGCAAGAACGAGAGCAACCAGTTTCTTCATTTGGGTTTCCTCCTTGTTTTTTATCGATTCAAAGCTCTTTTGAGCTTTGATTCCAAAGAATTATTCACCGGTGATACCGGCACGGTCCACGGACTCAACAAACTGCTTCTGAAGGAAGAAGTACATGATCATCAAAGGAGCGATGGAAAGCATGGTGCCTGCCATCTTGATGGCATCGTTCAATTTGTTGGTCGAGGTTACGGAAGAAGTTCTTGCATCAAAAGCGACATTGTAGCTGTCTTCAAACTTTTTAAGCTCCATCATAAGCGTAGTAAGGCCGTCGGCGCGGGTGTTGCCGTATCCGAGGTATACCTGTACCAGATACATTTCGTTCCAGTACCACACAAACGAGAAAAGCGTTACTACGACGATTGCAGCCATAGAAAGCGGAATTGCAATCCTGAAATACGCCTTCAGATGGCCGGCGCCGTCAATTTCGGCAGCTTCGATCAGAGACTGCGGTACCTGACGATGGAAGTTGTAGAATATGAGGATGCACAGAACGCTTTTAAAGCCCTGACCGAGTATGGAGGTAATAAAGAACGGCTTTATGCTTCCGTCGATCAGTTTCAGGCGCGAAAACAGCAGGTAGTTCGGCATACTGGTCGCCTGGGACGGGAGCAGGAACGAAAGAATCAATAAACCCATCCATAAAGGCTTCAAGGGAAATTTGTATCTTGCAAAGCCGTATCCTACCATAGAAGCGATGAATACCTGACAGATGGTAGGAACGATTGCAAGAAATACATTCTTTGCAAGGCTGTTCCAGTAGTCCAGGGTAAGGATCGCATCTGCGTAGTTTTTGAGCGTAGGCGCGCTCGGAATCCATTTTGCGGATGCATCCAGAAGGTCGTTTTTGTCCATGAAGGAGCGGGACGCCATGTAGAGAACCGGATACAGGAAGATAAAGGCGATTGTAATCAGAAGGACGTATACGACAATGCTCATCAGAAGACCGCGCTTTTCTGCGCTTCCGAGCATCAGCTTTTTGAACTTGTCCCGGCGTGCCTCGCGGGCAACGGCCTTGTCAAGCTTTTGCTTTTTCTTTCTCATGCGCCCTGCCTCCTTCCTTTAAAATCCGGCTTCTTTGTTTCGTATTTCACTTTTCGGTCGCTCTTTTCCTTTAAAAGGAGGAAGGTGAAAAGCAAAATGACCGAAAGGATCGCAGTGTAGATCCAGCTCATCGCAGCGCCGTAGCTGTAGCCCTTGGTGGCAGCATAGGAAACATCATAAATCAGCTGTATGATTTCGTTGGATCCGCTGTTTGCCAAGGTTACAACCGTGTAGATTGCGTTTAAAAGGATCATGCTTCTCATTGTGGGGAGCGTAATTTTCCAGAAGGATTCCCAACCGGAAGCGCCGTCGATTTTCGCAGCCTCATACAGCGTCTTCGGTACTTTCTGAAGGCCCGCAAGGAAGATCAGAATCTGAATGCCGGAATTCCAAAGAACCAGAATGAGCGATGAAAAGAGGTTATTGATCGGTTCAAATATGAACTCCGGAAGTCCGCCCAATATGTCAACCAGCGCGTTCTGGCTTACCATCGGAACGGAAGATACGCCCTGCGCGGTCAGCTGATCCATAACAGGACCCGTGGCGATGATAACAGGCAGGAAGAAAATCATTCTGAAAAGCGAGCGGCACTTGATTTTGCTGTTCAAAAGAAGCGCAATAATCAAGGAAAACGCAATGATGACAGGCAACTGGAGAATTAAGCCCAGACCAAAATTCGCAAGCGTAACCGGAAAATTGATTTCCTTCATGAATACGGATGCGTAGTTATCCCAGATGTTGTTCAGCGGCTTAAATGTGATGCCGTTTGAAAAAACAATCGTGGAAAAAGAAAATCTGAGCGACTGAACCATAGCGTAAACGAAAAAGATAATGATGCCCACAATCCAAGGCGAAATGAACAGGTAGCCGGAAAGCCATTCAAGCATTTTGCGCTTGGTAATGCGACGCTTATCATGAGGATTGCGCTTTGATTTACCTGCCATTTTCGTTCACCACCTTATAAGACATCGCATCGACGGCAACATCGTCCATTTCAGATGAAATATCGCCGAAGTTCAGATACACCTTAACGCCGTTTTGATACGTTACCCTGACCATGTTGCCTTCCTGATCATGGCGCTGAATGGCGCTTTCGGATACGAGATCGTTTAAGTCGCTTAAAGCCTTGTACCATTCGATGATGGTGTCTCTGTAAAGTTCGTAGCGGGATGAATAAATGTTTGCGGAATTGGTGTTCTGAAGCTCGATCGGGTCTTCATCCGTAATCAGGAAGCAGGGACGCGCGCCTTGTTCCATGAGATGGAGGAAGAATTCCTGATTGTTCGCCTGGAAGTTTACATATTCCGCGTAATAAGGAATCTGACCGGAGAGCGCGATTGAAAGAAGCGGGATCTCCCGCGCCGTGTAGGTGTAATCGGATCCGCCTACGGGCATATCGCTTAATGCATTTGCGTACTTCCAGAGATAATGGTTGGGAGAAGAAAGCGTGGAATCCATTTTCCCGCCAGCAAGAGACGCGATTTCGGAATAGATCTTATAGACTTCAATCGAATCGCGGTAATGGCTCTGGTAATAGTAATCGCACATCAGCTGCGTAATTCCCGTTAGGCTTATGCCGCAAACGTTACCCTTTTCCATTTCGCCGATTACGTCTTTTGCAATATCAAGAGATTTTGAAGGCGTTAAGTAATGAAGGGTGTCATAGACCATTCCGAAGGTGGGTTTCTGGAAAGTCTGGGAAGAAGTCGGAGGCCAAGCGGT
>JAZSFI010000121.1:0-1578 GCA_045532135.1 Clostridia bacterium
ATAGAAATGGGAAACAACTGAATTAAGACGATTTTTTGAAGGAATTAAGGCGAATCGGATGAAAGCAAGCTGTCGCCTGCGCGCTGTTCACCGCGAATGACGGAGGCGAGCGCGGATTCTGCCGTTTCCGGATCGTAAGAAAATGCAGGCGCCGGGATGATTATCTGAGAGGATAAAAGCATTTCAATTTCCTGAAAATGCGCTTTCCCTGCATAAATCTGCGCGCCTGTTACGCTGAATGCTTTTGCGCTTTCGAGCCTTTTTTGTGCTTCTTCCGATAAAAGATGTTCAAGAAACTTTTCGCACATCGTCCGCACTTCTGCGCTTTTTGTGTCCGTAATCGCAAAAAGAGAGAGGAGTTCAGCGTAGATTTCGCCGGTCATGAGTATATTAAAATCCGGCGCGGCGGCTGCGTTTATGAGGGAAGGGAGTTTTTTGCTGGAAAGAAACAGCGCGTCTCCCTTTCCTTTTATAAATAAGGAAAGTGCGTTTTCAGAAATAAAACTGTCCTTTCCGGGGATAATTTCGCCTGTTTCTTCCACGATGATTTTTTCGTTTTCCTCATATATCGGCAAACCCAGATCCACGCCGTAGCGCATGCCAGGGGATTGTTCGCCTGAAAAATCACGCTTCAGCGCATAGAGGGCGGATTGAGCCAGTCCCTTTTCAAACAAAAGCGTTTTTCCGGAAAGAGGCGATGCGTCGCTTGTCCGAACAGCCCAAAAAGAAGCGCCCATTGCAATCGGGGTGCAGAATCCGGATGCGTAATTCTGAAATTCCTCCCTTAATCCGGCGGAGGATCCGGCTTGAAAAAGTCCTTCGCGCGTTGAAAGCATGCCGGGTGAAAATACGATCATATCCGGCGGAAGGCTTGCGGCATAGGAAAACGATTCGAGCGTCTTTTTGGAAACGGGCGTAATTTGAACATACACGCCGTCATGTTTTTTCTCAAATTGAACGCTTTCGCGGGTGAGCCATGCGGAAAGTCCGTTTGGAGACGGCGAATTTTCTTCCGAAATCCAAAGCCGGAGTACGCCGGAAAATCCCGAAGTTTTTTCCGTCAACACGTCATCTTTGGGAAAAGGAAATAAATCGACAATATGTATGGCTGCAAATACGAGCAAAAATACGCCTCCCAAAAGCAGTATTCGATATCTGAAAGCCATAAAATCACCTCCAAAAAGCAATTTTATGCAAAGGATTTAAAAAGATTCAAAAAAATGAAAAAAATTCAAAAAAAGGGGTTGACAAACACTTGACCCTTTGATATAATGAACAAGCTTTCGACGAGAGAGCAAACGATCCTTGAAAACGATACAGAGAACGAACAAGAAGCGAAACAGTCGATTCGGAAAAAATTGAGCGAAAAACGCTTAATGCTTCTGAAGTGTTGGCGCACGGAGGAAGGAGTAAGAGGATGGATTAAACATAGGAGTCTGATCCTGGCTCAGGACGAACGCTGGCGGCGTGCTTAACACATGCAAGTCGAACGAGGAAATAGACTTCGGTTTATTTTCGAGTGGCGGACGGGTGAGTAACGCGTGAGCAATCTGTCCTACAGAGGGGGATAACAACTGG
>JAZSFI010000253.1:0-3467 GCA_045532135.1 Clostridia bacterium
ACGGATGTCAACACGATTGAATCTTCCTACGACGTCCTCCAGAAACTTACGCTTGGAACGTCGGTCAGGATCAATCCGGACGGTACAATCTCGTTTGAAAGCATGAATGCAGAACCCAAGAAGCCAGAAGAGCCAAAGATAAAGGAGAAAGAAGATATGCAGCGAGTTACAGTCCCCATGCCCACCAAGATCCTCAAGAATGGCCGTGCGACCGTCGTCTTCTTTGCGGACGATACTAAGGTTGTCGTCAAGCTTCCTGAGGGCGTTGAAGATAACGATTACAACGCGTTCTGCGCGGCGATCACCAAGAAGATGTTCGGTACCAACACCCGCATCAAGCGCAAGATGGAAAACATCACTGAGATCGCGCCGACCGCGGAAGAGAAGAAGGCCGCGATCAAGCAGGCCAAGCTGGAAGCCGCAAACAGGCGTCAGGCCGAGATCGATAAGAAGGTTGAGCGCATGGCGCATGAGATGGTCCTCGAAAAGCGAGCAAAGCAGCTTGCAAGGGCTATGATGGAAGGTGATGCGTGATGGATTTTTTCACTTACGCTGCCGCTTTCCTCTTTGGGTTCGCTCTGTGCGCCTGCTTCAATGCGGCAAGCAATGTGAAGAACCACATGCCGCCTCCCGCTCATCCATGAGGTGAACCCGATGTGCATCATTCCTGAAAACACCAAGTGGTCGTTCAGCCGATAGACCACATACGCACACTGTCCGATGGCGTTTAAGCTCCAGTATATTGATAAAGTTCCGCAGGATGGGAATTACTTCTCTGACTACGGAACATGGGCCCATCAATTGCTGGAGCAGTACGCCAAGGACAATATCCCATGCTTCGCCTTGGCAGAAGCGTATGAAGACGGCTATGACGAGGCCGTCACGCATAAACCTCCGCCATTTCCGAAAGGGATGGCGGAAAAATACTACGAAGCCGGACTCAGGTACTTCGAATCCTTTGAAGGGTTCGGCAATGAATGGGAAATCGCAGAAATCGATGGCAAACCCGCTGTCGAATGCAAGTTCGAGATCAAAATTGGCGGCTATCCGTTTGTCGGCATCATCGACCTTGTCTTAAGGCATAAGAAAACCGGCGAGATCATGGTTGTCGACCATAAATCCAAATCGAAGAACTCCATGGATAAGGAAATTGCTACCTACCGCAAGCAGCTGTATGTCTATGCGGCATACATTAAGGAGAAGTTCGGGTTCTTCCCGACAACTCTGAGATTCAACATGTTCAAGGAAGGCTATTTCATTGATGAAACCTTCAATATGGACAGCTACAACGACACCATGGAGTGGATCGTCGATACCATCGAATCCATTTATCTCGAATCCGGCTGGAAGGTTTCCGAATCTAGTTATTTCTGCAGATTCATATGCAGCGTACTCGATTACTGTCCGGCTAAGAACGCAATTCTTTACGACAACACGAAGAAAGGCAAAAAATGACCGCAAGTGAACAGCTTCGAATGATCAAATCCGATTTTGATCGTATCGCGTCCGCTGTCGGCAAGGCCAAAGAGCCTGTGATTAAAGCGATGGAGGGCAGCGTTTCCGGACGTGCCCTCCGTTTGCTTCTTGATCCCGCAGTGGTTCTCCATATTGATAAAAAATCATTCAAAAAGAACGTTAATGTCCTTCCTATCCACAGTTTTGTGGATATCTTCTCCGTCTGTGATCATCTGAGAACCCTTGACGCGGTTTCTCATCAGGATATCGCCGATGTGAAAGCGTTTATCGCATCATTGGATTCGGATATCCGGCCTTTTGCACAGGATTTTCTTACAAAATCCATCCGTCTTGGCGCGACAGTCAAAACGCTCAATAAGTGCTTCGAATCCGAGAAGGTGGAAACCATTTCATGCATGCTGGCCAATAAATACTTCGAACATCCCGATACCGTGATCGGAAAAGTATTTGCCATTACGGAAAAGCTGGACGGCATTCGCTGTCTGGCCGTCGTCAGGCATGGTGAGAAGCCGATTCTCTACTCCAGACAGGGCAAAGTGATCTCCGGCCTTCACGATATTGAGCGTGAGCTTACGGAAATCTCCAAGCGTCATAATTATGAGTTTGTGCTCGATGGTGAGCTGCTCATTCGCGATAGAAAGGGTGTCCCGAGCAAGGAGCAGTACAAGCGAACCATGCAGATTGTGAGCAGCGACCGTGAAAAGAAACCCGGAATCGTCTTCAACGCGTTTGATCTGATTCATGTTGACGCTTTTGATACAAAAACCTGCTTCACGCCGTACTACCTGCGTCGTCAGAAGCTGGATATCATGCTGGAGCACACCATCAATATCAAACCTGTTCCCATTCTCTACTACGGAAGCAACACGTCCAAGATCAAGGAGCTTGTCGACGAGCAGCGAGCAATGGGGCATGAGGGCGTCATGATCAATCTATCCGATGCATTTTATACCTTCAAGCGAACCAACAACCTGCTCAAAGTCAAGGTCATGCAGGATGCAGACCTGAGAATTATCGATGTCAAGGAAGGTGAGGGCAAGTTTGCAGGCACGCTGGGCGCGTTGATCGTTGATTATAAGGGAACTCCCGTGGGCGTTGGCTCCGGTCTCACCGATGACGTGCGCCATATGATCTGGAAAAATCCAGAAGCATATATCGGTCGTGTTGCCAAGATCCGGTATTTTGAAGAAACCGCAGACAGAAACGGCGTCAAATCCATCCGCTTCCCTGTCTTTGAAGAGATCCGAGAGCTGGGCAAGGAAGTCAGCTACGCATGAGGATTCTTGCCAAGTGGCTGTTTGGAATTCTGATTTGCACTGTATGGGGCCTTCTCGTAACCACAATCGTTGGTTTCGAGAACCCATATCGCTGGGTACTGTATTGGCCGGGTACATGATCATTATACATGAACGGCTGTCAGATGATCGACAAGATCAAGTAATGAGCAAATAACGGAGGAAAACATTATGGGCGCTACGCAGATGGTAGCTTATAACACCAAGACGGGTCACTTCCTGAAGAAGCATAAGAACACTTGGATTCCTACAAGCAATTTTAAGGAGGCTTCCGGCTATCCCATGCGCGAGATGCAGCTCGCCGTCTCTTCCGCCAAGGCGCATTATCCGGGCGACTGGATGATCATGCGCCGTCAGGATGCGGACAAGATTAACAAAGGAGTCAGGCAAGCTCCTGTCATTCAGGAGGATGTTCCGGTCGTATCGTCCCTTCTCCCGGGTGTTGAGCATCCGCTTAAGGTCGATGTGAGGAGCGACTGCCCCAGCTCTGAGGGCAGTCAGGAAATCTTTTCTCTGGTCTCCCGTCTGGAAGCTGCCACTTCCGCACTCAGGCTTCAAGAGCTTGTTGCGCAGGTTGGTGAGTACGACAAAATGGTCTCCGAAATCTATCACTATATCGAGGCCAATCAGCTCAACGCAGCAAAAGGTTATAAAGCTTATCGAAATCTGAGAAAGATTCTTCTTCGCCGCCGCGCC
>JAZSFI010000242.1:0-2750 GCA_045532135.1 Clostridia bacterium
CGGAACCGATATGTTCAGGCGGCGCTTTGCGGCGTAAAGCCCGCCGTGATCGGAATTGTGCTGGCAACGGGCGTGTTCATGCTTGTCAAAACGCTGTTTCACGAAAAAAACGGCGCTTCCGAAACGGATCTTATTTTGACGGTTCTTCTCATGGCGGTTTTCTTTTTGCCACGGAAACTTTTTAAAAAGAAGCTTTCGCCCATTGGGTTTATCGTTGTTTCCGCCGTACTGGGCGCAGTGGTTTTTGCTATTTTTCCCGGATAAAGAAGGAGGGTTTACGCATGCAGTATGAGAAAATCGAATTGATTCCCGGAAGAAGTGAAGTTACCCTTGAATATTTCGGCATTGACGACCGCGCAGAAGCCAAGGACGCCATACTGGTGATTCCCGGCGGCGGTTACAGCTCGGTTTGCTCAGACAGAGAAGGTTATCCCATCGCGCAGGCATACATGATTCAGGAGATGAACGCGTTTGTGCTTCATTATTCCACGGGCAGTAAAATCGAAGCGCCGACCGATCCTTTGTATCAGGCGTCCCTCGCCATGGTGCACATCCGCGAAAACGCCGAAAAATACAATATCAATCCCGAGCGCGTGTTTGTCGTCGGTTTTTCCGCCGGCGGACATCTGGCAGGATCGCTGGCGACGCTCTGGAACCGGGAAGACATTTTGGAAAAGCTCGGCGAAAACGCGGGCAAAAACCGTCCGACGGGCGCGGTGCTTTGCTACGCCGTAACGCTTGGACATTCCACCGCCGGAAGCGCAATGACGTTTAAAAACCTTTTAAAGGACCAAATCGGGGACGATCGGATTGTCGATTCCTTCTCCCTTGAAAAAAATGTCGGCGCGCACACGTGTCCTGCCTTTATCATGCATACCTTTGACGATGCGGTTGTGCCGCTGGACAACGCGCTCAAGCTCGGCCTTGCCTACAGGGAAGCGGGCGTGCCCTTTGAAATGCACATTTATCCCCACGGCCCGCACGGCATGGCGCTTGCCAGCAAAGTTACATGGTGCGGAAATCCCGATCTTTACAACACCGCCATTGCAAGATGGGTCTCCGACTCGGTCGTATGGATGAAAAGCCTGTAGTTTTTGAATATTTCCCTGCGTATAACGGACGGCCTTTTCGGCTTGTCCGTTTTTGTTTTTAGAAAATATTTGATTTACATGAAATTATCAGCCAAAAGCCGACCGATGAGCGCTTTTTCTTGCGCGGATGATACATTTTTGCTATAATAGTAATGTGGTTTAATATGCACCTGAAGGGAATCATGGATAAATGATACTTTTAACGCTCAGTCATATATATAAATCCTTTGTCATGAACCGCGTTCTGACGGATATTAACCTGACCCTTGCGGAAGGCAGCCGCATGGGTCTGGTCGGCGTGAACGGAAGCGGAAAGAGTACGCTTTTTCAGATTATAGCGGGCGTTCTCCCGCCGGACGAGGGCACGGTTTCGATGATGAAAGGAAAAACCATCGGATATCTTACGCAGCATGCCGATATCGACAGCACGCTCACCGTAACCGAAGAGCTTTCGCGCGTTTTTGACGATGTAAAGCGCATGGAAACGCGTCTTCGCGAGATGGAAGAGGAGATGGCGCTGTGCCACGAGAACCCGGAAAAAATGGCGATTCTCACCAATTCCTACGATCGCATGATGGCGCGGTTTGAGGATGCGGGCGGCTACGAATGGCCCAGCCGCGTGCAGGGCGTGCTTGCCGGACTCGGTTTTTCGGAGGAGAGGCGCAATCAGCCGGCGCACCTTTTGTCGGGCGGCGAAAAAACGCGCCTGACGCTTGCAAGGCTGCTTTTAAGAGAACCCGATCTTCTTCTTTTGGACGAGCCGACCAACCATCTGGATCTGGAAAGCACCCAGTGGCTTGAGGAGACGCTTAAAAAATACAAGGGCACTGTCCTGGTCATTTCCCACGACCGCTATTTCTTAAACGCGGTCTGCGACCACATGGCGGAGCTCAGGCAGACGCGTATCACCCAGTACACCGGTAACTATGACGAGTTTGCCGTAAAGCGCGAGGCGGACTTGGAGCGTCAGATCAAGGAATACAACCTCCAGCAGGCCGAAATCGAGCGTCAGGAAGCCATTATCCGAAGATACCGCATGTTCAACAGGGAAAAATCCATCAAGGCCGCCGAAAGCCGCGAAAAGCGGCTGGAAAAAATCGAACGACTTGAAAAGCCGGTGGACGATCAGAAGGTGCGTTTCCGCTTTGAAGCGAGAAGACAAACGGGCGACGACGTCATGATCGTTCGAGATCTTCAGAAATCCTTTGGCGAAAGGACGCTTTTCACCAATTTCCGCATGCATTTGAGAGCCGGCGACCGCGTCGCCCTGATCGGGCCCAACGGCGTTGGAAAAACGACGCTTTTAAACATTCTCACGCGCTCCATGCTTCCGGACACAGGTACGGTTCAGTATGGCGCGAATGTAGACGTGGGCTATTACGATCAGCAGCAGGCGGATCTGCATCCCGAAAAGGAAATCATGAACGAGGTCTGGGACGATTTCCCTCAGATGGATCCCGGCAGGGTCAGAAATACGCTGGCGCTGTTTTTGATCACGGGCGAAGATGTGTTCAGACCCATAAAAACGCTCTCCGGCGGCGAGCGAGGACGCGTGGCGCTTGCTAAGCTGATGCTCAAAAAGGACAACTTCCTGATTCTGGACGAACCGACCAACCACCTGGATATGGACAGCCGCGAAGTGCTTGAGGGCGCTTTGGA
>JAZSFI010000392.1:0-1516 GCA_045532135.1 Clostridia bacterium
AAATTTAGCTTGGGGCGGGGCCTTGCTCCCCCCGTTTTTCGTTTTGTTTGCTTTCTCCCGGCGGGAGCAACCCCCCGCCCTACGGAAATTGCCGTAAAAAAGAACCAAACAAACAAGGTTGATTTTCAGATACAAAAGGAACTGTCTCATTAAAGGCATAAGACGCTAAACCGGGACGGGAAACCCGTCCCCTACAACGGAAACACGATGGTTTCTTCCTGTAAGGAGCGGGTTTCCCGTCCCGTAATGTTTTTGAAGCATTTCATTAGGCCGAAAAAAAAAAACTTGTTTTGAAACAGCTTCTTTTTTCTATTTTATTTCCTGTTCAATGTCGTCAAATAATTCGCAATTAAAGAATTCCCTTATGGTAATTTCAAGTCCGTCGCATATCTTCTTCAAAGAAACCACGCCCGGATTCTTGCTTTTTTCATTGAGCATGCTGTAAATCGTCGAGGGTGATACGCCGGAAAGATTTGCCAAAGCGTTGACCGCCATGTTTCTTTCATCGCATAAATCAAGAATGCGCTTTGCTACGGCTTCTTTCGTGGTCATTACGCATTCCTCCCTTGCGATATATCGTAATAAAAATTCTATCGCAGTTTGCGATATATCATGTGGGATATATCCCATATTTGAGGTATGTTTATGTCTTCCTGTACCTTCTTCGGACATCGGGATTGTCCTGTGTCCGTAAAAGTCAATCTTCGTACAGAACTGATTTACTTAATTGAAACTCAAAATGTAGATCGTTTCTATGTAGGAAATCACGGTTTATTTGATGCGCATGTTCTTTCCGTATTAAAAGAGCTTTCTTCCCTTTATTCTCACATTCAATATGCCGTAGTTCTGAACCGTATGCCGGATACGCCTCTTTTCCATGATTCCATTCTTCCTGAAGGAATAGAAATGATTCATCCACGTTTTTCGGTTTCATGGAGGAATCGATGGATGATCGATCATTCCGATTTTGTTATTGCCTATGTCACAAGATCGTGGGGCGGCGCATATCAGTTTACAGAGCTTGCAAAAAGAAAGCACAAGAGAGTAATCTATATAGAATAATCCGTCACCCGACTGATTGACAAACAAAAACACACGCTGCCCCCGCCGGGCTGCGTGTGTTTTTTTGGTTGTTTTTAGATAATCTCGACAAATACGGGTTTTTCGTTCTTCATGGTTGCAGCTTTTACAACCGAGCGAACGGACTTGGCGATGCGGCCCTGTTTGCCGATCACCTTTCCCATATCTTCCGGATCGACGCGCAGCTCGATAACGATGGACTCGGGGCCCTCAACTTCGCGCACGTCAACCGCGTCGGGCTTATCCACCAGCGTCTTGGCGATAAACCTGACCAATTCGACCATATTCAACTATTTCCTCCCGTCTGCTGATCCTTTTATGGATTACAGCAGGCCGCTCTTCTTGAGAAGGCCGCGTACGGTGTCGGTGGGCTGGGCGCCGGTGCCGATCCAGTACTTCGCGCGCTCTTCGTCAAACTTGATAACGGCGGGTTCCG
>JAZSFI010000052.1:0-2196 GCA_045532135.1 Clostridia bacterium
ATTCACCTTTGCAAACAACATCCATACGCCCGAAGGCGGCACGCACTTAGTGGGCTTTCGAAGCGCTTTAACCCGCGTCATCAACGATTACGGCAGAAAGAACAAGATTTTAAAGGACGCAGACGGAAACCTCTCCGGTGATGACGTCCGCGAGGGTCTGACCGCCATCGTGTCCGTCAAGATGGTCGAGCCGCAGTTTGAAGGACAGACCAAATCCAAGCTCGGAAACAGTGAAATCCGTCCCCTCGTAGACGGCATGGTCGCAGAGCGCCTCACAACCGTATTTGAGGAAACGCCCTCTATCGCCAGAAGCGTCCTTGAAAAGTGCATAAGCGCCGCCCGCGCAAGGGAAGCCGCGCGCAAAGCCCGCGATTTGACCCGCAGAAAGACCGCGCTTGAATCCGCTGCCCTTCCCGGAAAGCTGGCCGACTGCTCCGAACGCGATCCCGCCAAGTGCGAAATCTTCCTGGTTGAAGGCGACTCCGCCGGCGGCAGCGCCAAGACCGGCCGCGACCGCCATTTCCAGGCGATTCTGCCCCTTCGCGGAAAGATCTTAAACGTCGAAAAAACCCGCATGGACAAGGTGCTTGCCAATCAGGAAATCAAGGCCATGATCACGGCTTTCGGCGGCGGTTTCGGAAAGGAATTCGACACCAGTAAGCTCCGCTATCACAGAATCGTGTGCATGACGGATGCCGACGTTGACGGAAGCCATATTCGAATTCTGCTGCTCACCTTCTTCTACCGCTTCATGCCACAGTTGATCGAGGAGGGCTATGTCTACATCGCCCAGCCCCCGCTTTACAAGATCACGCGCGGAAAGACGGAAAAATACGTTTACAGCGACGCGCAGTTGCAGGCGTATCTGGATGAGCTGGGCCGCGATGTAAAGCCCGACATCCAGAGATACAAAGGTCTTGGCGAAATGAGCGCGGAACAGCTTTGGACCACCACCATGGATCCCTCCACGCGCAATATGTACAAGGTCACTTTGAAAGACGCCATCTCCGCAGACGAAATGTTCACGCTTTTAATGGGCGATCAGGTTGAACCCAGACGTGAATTCATTGAGCAGAACGCCAAACTCGTCGCGGATCTCTACATTTAAATTTAAGCACATTCGGAGGCCATCATCCCTATGAATGATCAGTTCAACATCGGCAATTTAACGCCCCTGGACGTAGAGGACGAACTCAAAAAATCATTTATCTCCTACGCCATGGCCGTTATCGTCAGCCGCGCCCTGCCGGACGTGCGCGACGGCTTAAAGCCCGTTCATCGCCGAATCCTCTACTCCATGATGGAGCTGGGCGTAACGCCGGACAAGCCTTACAGAAAGTCCGCCCGTATCGTCGGCGACGTACTGGGTAAATATCACCCCCACGGCGACAGCGCGGTATACGACGCCGCCGTGCGCCTTGCGCAGGACTTCTCCACCCGCTATACCCTGATCGACGGTCAGGGCAATTTCGGCTCGGTCGACGGCGACGGCGCAGCAGCCATGCGATACACCGAGGTTCGTTTGGACAAGCTCGCCATGGAAATGGTACGCGACCTTGACAAAGAAACCGTCGATTTCTATCCGAACTTCGACGAAACCCTCATGCAGCCGGAAGTCATGCCGGCCAGATTCCCGAACCTTCTCGTAAACGGCTCCGCCGGCATCGCCGTCGGTATGGCCACCAACATCCCGCCGCATAACTGGGGGGAAGTCATCGACGCAGTCGTTTACATGATCGAAAACCGCGACTGCACGGTCGATGATCTGATGACCAAGATTCAGGGTCCCGACTTTCCGACCGGCGGCGTAATTTTAGGCCAGAGAGGCATTTACGACGCATATCACACCGGCCGCGGCAGAATCATCGTCCGCGCCAAGACCGAAATCGAGGAAATGCCCAACAACCGCCAGCGCATCGTCGTAACCGAAATTCCCTACATGGTCAACAAGGCGAATCTGGTCACGAAGATTGCGGAACTCGTTCATGAAAAGCGTCTGGAAGGCATCAGCGACATTAGAGACGAATCCGACCGTAACGGCATGCGCATCGCAATCGAGCTCAAGCGCGATGTGAACGCAAACGTCGTTCTCAATTACCTTTACAAGCACACCCAGATGCAGGACACCTTCGGCGTGATCATGCTGGCGCTGGTGAACGGCGAGCCCAAAGTGCTGTCCCTGCGGGACATGCTGGG
>JAZSFI010000373.1:0-13561 GCA_045532135.1 Clostridia bacterium
AGGGAATGGGGGCTTGGAAACGAGGACCCCGCGGTTTTCAATCCCCTGAAGCTGGACTGCGACCAGTGGTGCGAGGCCCTAAAGGCCGGCGGCTTTAAGGGCATGGTGTTAACGTGCAAGCATCACGACGGGTTTTGTCTGTGGCCGAGCAAATATACCAAGCACAGCGTAAAAAACAGCCCGTTCAAGGGCGATGTTGTAAAGATGGCGTCGGATGCATGCTTAAAGCATGGCCTGAAGTTCGGCATCTACCTTTCCCCGTGGGACAGAAACAGCCCTCTTTACGGAACGGACGCCTACAACGACTATTTTGTCAGCCAGTTAACCGAGCTTTTAACGGAATACGGCGAGATTTTCTACATCTTTTTTGACGGCGCGTGCGGCGAAGGGCCGAACGGCAAGGTTCAGAAATACGATTTTCCGCGCTACATCGAAACCATCCGTAAATACCAGCCGAACGCCGTCATCTTTAACGACGGCGGCCCGGACGTAAGGTGGGTCGGAAACGAGGCCGGAAAAGCGCGCCGCAGCGAATGGGCGGTCGTTCCCAAGGAGCTTTGCCATTTTGCGTCTGTTCAGACGGGAAAAGGCCCACTGGCAGATGAAGGCGACCTTGATTTTCTCTACAACACCGAAGAGGATCTGGGAACGCTTCCAAACATTCTCTATTCAAAAGGGCTCACTTTCTGCCCGAGCGAAATCGACACGTCCATTCGCCGCGGCTGGTTCTGGCACAAAAATGAAGAACCCAAGACGCTTGATGAACTTTTCTCCATTTACTTGACCAGCGTCGGCGGAAACGCGTCTTTGCATCTGAATATTCCTCCGACGACGGAGGGTCTTTTGGACGAAAGAGACGTAATGCGCCTCCATGCGTTCGGCGAAATGGTTCAAAGGGAATTTTCAAAGCCCTTGGGCGTCAAAATGGAAAGAACCGGCGGAAGCGATACGCAGCCGGAATACACGCTCGCCTTTGACGGAAAAAAGGCGGTCAAATATGTGGTTCTGGAAGAAGACATTTCCAAAGGGCAAAGAATCGAATCGTTCAGCATTTACCGGGAAAACCGCGGCGGACAATCGTTCCCCGTCTATCAGGGAACAACCGTCGGAAACCGCAAAATATGCCCGCTGTACGATCCTTTCGCCCTTCAGAATCCTTTGATTGCAAGCGGAAGCGACCTTCCGGACGCTGTGAAGGTGAAAATCAAAGCAGCGCGCGGCGAAGTCTTTTTGAGAAAATTTGAGGCCTACGAGGATACGCGCCTATGATACTTTCTTCCGTTATTTATATCGAAAAAGACGAAAAATACCTGATGCTGCACAGAACCCGCAAGGAAAACGATACAAACAAGGACAAGTGGATCGGCGTGGGCGGAAAATTCGAAGAGGGCGAAACGCCCGAGGAATGCGCCCGCCGCGAAACTTTGGAGGAAACGGGGCTGACGCTTGATAACCTTTTCTACCGCGGCATCGTCACCTTTGTCTCTGACAAATACCCCGCCGAGCAGATGCACCTTTTTACGTCCACGGCATTTTCCGGGCGCATCAGGGACTGCGATGAAGGCGAACTTGACTGGATCGAAAAGGAAAAGCTGCTTTCTCTCCCGATCTGGGAAGGCGACAAGATTTTTCTGCGGCTGATGGATTCGGATATACCGTTTTTCTCTCTGAAATTGCGGTACGAAGGAAACACGCTTGCGCAGGCGGTTTTAAATGAAAAGGAGATCGCAAGATAGACCTCGCGCAATGACGCAGACCGTTTCTGTCAAAACAATTCATGCAAAAAGGAATGCTGCTCCGTAGCAGGAGCGGCATTCCTTTTTTGCTTTTTCGTCTTACTTATAAATCTTCACCTGCGCAATCGTATACGCGGGAACGGAGAAGGTGACGTTTTCGCCGTTTACGGCGCAGTTGGCGAGCACATTTTCGTCAAGGTCGGTGAGGACGGCCTTTCTGACGGGTGCAAAGGCGCTGATGCAAACCGTATCGTCCTTTCCGCATGTTTCAAATACGCGGACGGTGAGCGCATTGTCCTTTGCAATCTGAATGGCGCTTACGATGGACGATTCGGTTTTGACGTCCAGAAGTTTTCCGTTGGGCGCAAGCCTGCCCCCGTGCGCGCCCGTGGGCACGGCGATCATATTGCGGGTGAGCGCCTGCGCTTTGGTCTTCAGACGGAAGGGGCAGGGCTTTTCGATGAGCACATAGAGGTTGATCGCGTGAATGCCGCGCTCGGGATAGAGGTCGGGTGTGCCGGCGGTGTTGATAAGGGTAACGGTCAGAACGTCGTCCGCCAGACGGAAGCCATATTTGCAGTCGGTAATCAGCGCGGCAGTCTCGCCTTCAGTGTTTGCGCAACCATAGGTGAGCGCGGGAACGTCCATTTCGCGCTGCGGACGCAGGGCAAAACCGGCGGGAACGTCATTTAAGATTTCCTCTGCGCCGTTTTTGAGCGGCAGGCGGTAGGTGAGGACGGGCAGGGCTTTTTGACCTTTGCAGGTTTCATGCCAGTCGATGGTAAACGAATAATGCAGATTCTTTGCGCCCTTGTCGAGGAAAACGGTCAGCTGAACATCGGAATGCATCACCGTCTGCCTGAAGGTCGCGCTCTTTCGAAGGGCGTTTTCACGGACGGATACATTGTAGGTATCGGTCACAGGGGTGATGGAGAAATAGCGTCCGATGCGCCATGCGCTCATGTCGCTGTCCTGCGTCATGACGAGGTTAAGACCCGCCGGGGCTTTGAGCATTTCTTTATTTGTTTCCTTGTTGATCAGAGACTGCATCTGGCCGCTTCCGGTGTCGAAGGTGGCCTTGATGAACTCATTTTCAAGGATGATTTTGTCCTGCGGTTCTTCAACGCGCTCATCGATCAGAAGATGCGTCGGATAATCCGTGATCTCCTTTTCGCGAAGGGCGTATACGCGGTAGCCCAGCGGCGGAACGCTGGCCTTAATCAAAAAGCGGGTATAATAGTGCGTCCAGTAATACCGGGGCGTGCTGTCCAGGCGCACAAAGCTTACAGGAGCGCCCGTTTCGTCCACGATTTCGACATGACCCAGATCGCCCGCATAGTCCCAGACCGTGATTTCGACCATTTCGTTTCTTTCAATCTGGCTTGCGTTGAACACGGTGTACACGCGCGTTTTGCCTGCGCCGCGCTCGGGATTGGGAACGCCGGCATAATTGTCGATACCAAAGCCAACGCCTGCGCCCTCGGCCATGGAGAGGGAAATGTCGTCATCGGAGGCAAAAATCGAGGTATCGATGTTTCTGGAAATGGCTTCGTAGGCCTTGGTTTCCTCGCTCTGCGCATAGCCGACGGCTTCGGCGAGCCTGCCCATGGCATGCTCTCGGCTTTCCTGAACGTCAGAGCCCGTGATGATATCGTGGAAGTGGCAGAAAAGCGTCTTCTGCCAGCCTTTTTCAAACTGCTGAGGTTTAAAGGACGTGCCGAGCGCATTTGCCGCCAGCGCGCTCATCTTTTCCGCGCCCGTGAGCGCATTTTCCGCGCGGCGGTTTCCGAGCTTGATGCGGCTTTGCGTCGTATAGCAGCCGGTAAAGATAGCGTTCAGTTCATGATCGATGACGGGCAGTTTTTCGCGCACCGCTTCGGCCTTTTTGAAATATTCGTGAAGGGAGGAGAATTTGTGCGTCGGGAAAACGGGCCACGCCTTCATCTCGATCATGTTTTCAATGTCGCGCCTGGTCGCGCCGCCGCCGTGGTTTCCGACGCCGTAAACGATCATTGAGGTTTTAAGGCCCTTGCATCTTCTTTCGATCTCAAATACGCCCGTTCCGTTGTCGGGATTGATGCCGCTGTTGTACCAGTAGGGCTCTTTATACATAAGAAGCTCTTTGCCGGAGGGCGCTTTATAGCGGTACAGCGTCAGATCGTCCTGGAAGCCGCGGCAATGATAGTAATAGGGTACGTTTCCGAAAAGATCGATTTCCGGAACAAAACGGCTGTGTCCGAAGGTGTCCGGGGAGAAATCGACCTTGACCGAGCCGGGCGCAACGCCCCAGTGCTCATGAAGATATTTGCGGGTTTCGGAAATATGCCGGATGAGGGATTCGGTATCGGGCATGTTTTTGTCCGTTTCGACCCATGCGTTCGCCGTGACCTCCCAGCGTCCTTCCCGGATGCGTTCCATGATTTCCGCCATCATTTCGGGGTCGTGATCTTCCACGATCTGATAAACGCTTGCCTGCGACTGAGCAAAGGTGAAATCCGGGTATTCCTTCATCAGGTTCAGCATCGTTCTGAACGTCGAAAGCGTGACGGCGACGGTCTCCTGCCAGCCCCACATCCAGTTCATGTCGATGTGCGCGTGGGCGACATACAAAACCTCATACGCCTTGGCTTCATCCTGCAAAGAAATCATCGCCTGTTCGGCTTCCTTGCACTTGGAGGCGGCTAATACGCCCTCTTCCCGGATCGCGTTTTCCAGAATGGAAAGCGCCCGGTCGATCTGAGAATCATATTTGTGTCCCCGATTTTCCGAAAGCTTGATGGCAAAATCGATCTCGGAGAGAATGCGCTTGTTCCATTTGGACATGCCGGTGATGTTGTTCATCTCCGCCCTGCTCGGTCCCATGGTATGCTCAAAATGCGCCTTTTCGCGGTTTCCGGGCACGAGGGTTTTGAGGGCTTTGAAACGCGCGTACAGGTTCATATAGTCTTCCTCCTTTTATAAATGGGGGATAATTGTCATTTTAAGTTCCTTTTTCTCGCCCGGCTTTAAGCATTCAATGCCTTTTTTTACGGACACGTCGCCGGCAAAACCCACTTCATCGTCCACGCCGAACCACGGCTCGACGCAAACGTATTTAAGATCCTCCCGCGCTCTTGACCAGATGCCAAGCCATGTGACCTTGCCGTAGTCAAGCGTAATGTCCTTGCCGTTTTTGCGCCTGAGGGTGCACCTTTCGGACGCGGGAGATTCAAAGAGCATGGCGTCGTCCTTGAAAAGATCGCCCGAAAGCGGGATTTCGGAAACAAAATTTCCGAAAACGCCTTCGCCCAAAAGATGCTCGGGCAATGTAAGCCGCCTTACCGAAAGCGTTTCGCCCGCATCAAAAACAAGCGTGTCGCCCTTTTCTGCAATGAAGCCGGGATGTCCGCCGAGGGAAAAATACATGTCCTTATTGTCCTCATTTGTGACGGAGCAGGAGACGGTCAGGTTTTCGTCCGTAATCTGATACTTGATCCAGAGGCGGAAGCGCCAGGGAAAGATGGGAAGCGTTTCGCTGGTTGCGGGCAGACAGAACGTTACAGAGTCGGGCTTGATCATTTCAATCACAAATTCCTTTGTGCACGCAAAGCCGTGGCCGGGCATTTCGTATTCCTTGCCGTCTGCGCGGTACACGCCGCCGTTTAATCTGCCGATAAACGGGAAAAGCCACGGGCTCTGTCGTCTCCAGATCTCCGGGTCGCCCGTCCAGATATATTCATGATTGGTTTTTTTGTCAAACAAGGAACTGAGCTCCGCGCCCAAAACCTTTACGGTTGCCCTGAGGCGGCCGGATTCGATCGTTACTCTGTCAAGCATATTAAATATCTCCTTTGGACTTTTGAGGTTTTGCCAAAAACGATGAAAATTGCCATTTACGCCGTGCGTTTACGGATTTCTTTCCCATTCCCGGATGCGCTTTTTGATTTCCGTCATCGGAACCATGCCGCTGACGGAGTCCGCCTGGGACAGATTGGCCGCGCCCGCGCAGGAAGCGACAAGCAGCATTTCCTCCGCATCCGCGCCTTCATAAATAGCCGCAAGACAGCCCGCCGCAAACGCATCGCCCGCGCCGACGCTGCCTTTGATGTAGCCTTCGGGCAGCTTGAACGTGGAAACGCGGGTGTATTTTCCGTCCGGCTCCATGCAGTATCCGGCCTGGGGGCAATGGATAATCGCGCGCTTTCTGACGCCGGTTTCGATAAATACCTCAAGCGCCCTTCTGATGCTTTCTTCGATCAGGTTTCCGTTTTCATCCCTCGCCTCAAG
The DNA here is from genome assembly GCA_045532135.1 of Clostridia bacterium. GTDB lineage: Bacteria > Bacillota > Clostridia > Christensenellales > Aristaeellaceae > SFHK01. The sequence goes on from JAZSFI010000373.1 coordinate 6,003, forward strand.
CCCTGCCGCCGCGCAGCCTTCAATTTCGTTCATGATGGCGTAGTCGGCGTATCTGAGCGCGGGAAGCACTTTTTCCTGAAAAAGGCCGCTTTTGTCGCTCACAACATCGATGCTGGTTTCAATGCCCTGATCCTGCGCGCGCTTTAAATAGCGCGCCATTTTTGTGCCGTATTCGCTGTCCGCTTCGTCAAATTTGTCTAAAAGCAGAATGTACGCCGTATGAAGAATCCGGCAGGACATCTGTTCTACCGGAACCTCCTCGGGCGCAAAATTGGAGTTTTCGCCCCTAAAGTGGAAAAACGCACGCTCGCCGGTGGCGATATTGGTCATCACGTCGCTGAAGCCCGTGATGCCGCCGGGGATCATGTGAATATGCGTTGTATCCGCGCCGGTTTTGTTCAGTTCCTTGAGGATGAATTCGGCGCCCTCGTCGTCGCCCATGCGTCCGACGGCCGTAAGCGGTATGCCCGTTTCCATGCGCGCCAGATTGATCAGCGTATTCGGCACGCCGCCGCCGACCGCTTTTTCGACCGATTTCACGTTTGCAAGCATTCCCATATCCGGGTATGCGTCGATTTTTTTGATGGTGTCAACCACAATATTTCCCGCAATCGCGATGCCTGTGCGAGTAATGGAAAACCTCCCCTTTCCGGCAAAATTCGTTATGCTAAGTATAATGTATGTTTTACCTGCTGTCAACAAAAACGCTCGTCCCATACGCCGAAAAATGACAGAAACGGACGCATAAATCGCAAAAAACATGCATATATATACCCGAAAACGCGAAAGGAGTCACATTATGCCAGCACGAAGTGAAACCCCGTTTACGAATGAGCATTTTGCCGCATTTTGCCTGAAAATGGTGGGGCAGCCCTATTGGTACGGAACAACAGGCAACCGCGCAACCGAAAGCCTTTTAAAGCGCAAAACCGCGCAGTATCCATCGCATTACACAAGTGCAAGAAAATCCAAATATCAAAAGGACATTCAAAACGGCGCGATTGTCTGCGACTGCATCGGCGGATGCAAGGCGTATGCGTGGACAGGCGGCGGCGAAGCGCTGATTCACGCGCTTGAAAGCGGAGCAAGTTACGCGCACAAATACGGCGCAAACGGCTGTCCCGACAAAAGCGCAAACGGCATGTTTTCCTACGCAAAAAGCAAGTCTATGCCAAACGGCGCGATTTCAACCCTTCCGGATTTGCCCGGGATTGTCCTGTGGAAGGAAGGACATGTGGGCTATACGGTCGGAAACGGGGAATGCGTGGAATGGCGTTCGTTTTCCTACGGGTGCGTAAAAACGAAAATTGCATCAAGGAGCTTTAAAAACTGGTTTTATCTTCCGTTTATCGATTACGGGGACAATCAAGCCGTGAGGCGCGATCTTAAAACAGGCATGACGGGACCGGACGTAATTAAAATGCAGGAAAAACTGATCCGCGCAGGCTATCCGCTGAAATCCTTCGGCGCGGACGGCGATTTCGGGCGCGAAACAGAAGAAGCTTTAATACAATTTCAAAAAGACCATTTTCTTGCGCCCGACGGTGTTTTTGGCGAGCAAACGAGAAAGGCGCTGGATGCGCTTATAAACGATTCCAACAACAGCGAAACGCCGCCGGATGCGCCCGCTCCCGTTTCGGGGAAAAAAATCATCATAACAAGCAGCGGCGGAAACGTAAACCTTCGCTATGGCAACGGAACCCAATATGAAAAAGCGTTTTCAGCCGAAAACGGCGCGGAATTTCCCTATATTGCCGCTTCCGAAAACGGCTGGTATGCCGTGAAGGGCGAAAACGCGGTTTTGTGGGTGTCCGGTAAATACGCTCTTTTTAAAGAATTTTAAGCATAGGCAGGTCAAAGCCGCATATACTTTTCCCCGCCTGGAGGTGAAAGGTTGTATGAAAAAAAGTCTTTATGCGGTTTTGTCTCTGATGGTGGTCGTTTTGCTGTCTGCGTTTTTCCTGCCGGAACGCGCAGGCGAACAGACGGAAAAGAAATTCTTCGGCGCGCTTCCCTCTCTTTTCTACATGGAAAACGAAACGGCGGAGCAAAAGGAAGACGACGGGATCAAAGTAGACGTATACATAACGCAGGAAAAAAAGATCCGCTCGGTTCCTTTGGAGGAATATGTCGCGGGGGTCGTGGCTTCGGAAATGCCCATGAGCTATCCAAGCGAGGCGTTGAACGCGCAAGCCGTCGCAGCCCGCAGCTATGCGCTTTTTAAAACAAAATGGTATTCGGGCGAAGGGTGTCTTTCGCATCCGGGGGCCGACGTATGCTCATCCCCCGGGTGCTGTCAGGGGTACAGGCCGCCCGACGATGATATCTATAAAAATGCCATAAAAGCGGCGAAGGACACGGAAAATCTGATCGTGACGTTCAGAAATCATCCGATTCGCGCGCTCTATCACGCATGCTCCGGCGGGCACACGGAAAACGCGGAAAACGTGTATTCCGAGGCGCTGGCGTATCTGAGGGGCGTGCCCTCGCCGGGCGAAGAAGGCCATCCAAAATATGGAAACAGGACAAAAATGCATATATCCGAGCTTGAGGAGGCGTTTTCAGGGGATGAAAATGTTGTTTTTCTCATGGATTATCCCATCAGCGAACAAATGGAAATCCTGTCCGTATCCGATACGGGGCGGGTAATGGATTTGAGAATCGGCCTGTACAGAATATCCGGCGCGGAATTCAGAAAAAAAACCGCCTTGGACAGCAGCAGTTTTCAAATGGAATTTGACGATGAAGCCGCCTGCGTTACCTTTGTCACAAAGGGCTTCGGGCACGGCGTGGGTTTAAGCCAGGCCGGAGCGGAAGCCATGGCAAAAGGCGGAAAGACGTTTGAACAGATTCTTACCCATTATTATTCGGGCGTTTCCGTTCAGAATCTCACGGAAATCATAAAAAAGGAGGATGTGCAAAGAGCATACGTCCCGCGTTATTGTCTGTAAACGCATGTTATCCCGCCGATTTCAAATTAAAACCCAATTTTCGTAAATGGATGCCTCTTGTTATTTATGTGCAGGCTTGCTATAATAGTGGGGAATTGATTTCGATGGGAGATATGCTGTATGCCCAATACCAGAATTACCCTTCAGAAATGGAAGGATCATTATTCCTACGCAAAAAAAATATACATTATCGGCGCGCTGCTTGCCGCCGGTATTGCAAGCCTTATTTTTACCGTCACCCGCTATGTTCCGCCGAATGAGCGCGCGGTCATCGTTCAGCTGGTGGACACCTATGCAGACCCTTCCAAGCTGGACGCGGACAAACCCGACCTGCTCGCCGCCGGTCAGGAATACGATCCGTCCCTGGAGGAGCTTTCGTTTCTGACCATCTCCTATATCGGCGACGACAACTATGAAGGCAGCCAGGTTTACACCGTGCAGGTCTACGCGGGCGACAACGACATTTATTTCCAAAATGACGTTCTCACCCAGCGCATGGTAAACGAAGGCTATGCCGTTGCGCTTGAGTATCTGGAAGGCTTTGAAGCGTTCAGCGAGAAGTATTCCGAATATATCGTATGGCAGGCCATCGAAAAGGAAGAGGGCGAAGAAGAAAACGAAGAAGAAAACGAAGAAGAAGACGAAACCCTCGATTCTGAAGAGCACGCCTACTATGTGGATGTTTCTCCCTTACTGGGCATCAATCAGCGCGGCGCATACGATGTTCGCGGAAAATATGCGCTGATTGCCATCAACAGCAAAAACGCCGACACCTGTTTTAAGGTTCTGACTGAAATGTTTGACCGGTTTATCCCCGCGGAGGAAATCCAATGAAAATCACGCAGCTGATCGGTCATAAAGAAGTATCAAACAAAACAGGCATCGTTGTGGTTCTTGCATCCCTCGCAGCGTTGTATCTGGACGCGCTTTTGGTGTCTGTTCTGTCCTCCATCGGCGTCGGCGTCCTTATTACCGACATTATTTTCTGGGGATTGGGCGGAGGAATTGCCCTGTGCGTATATTATAAATTCGTCATCCGCTATCTTTACACGGTGGACGGCGTTAAAGTGACGGTTGAACGCGTGTATCACAAAAAGCCGCGCCCCATGGCGGAAATCATGAAGCGCGAAATTCTCTTCGTCGGATGTGTGGAGGACGCCGTCAAAAAGCACGGAAAAATCAAAACCCACAAAGCCATCCGAAAAACCAACCCCAACAAGCCCGTCGCCGTCGTCTTTAAGCGTACAGGCGAAAAGCAGATGCTGATTATCCAGCCGAATGAAGAAATTTTAAAAGCCATCGAAGAAAAGGTGTAAGCCTATGTCCATACAGAAGAAGGGAACGGCTCGTTCGTTCCCTTCTTCGTGTTTTGGTTTTTCTGCAGAACAAATCTTCAGAACGGAGAATGCTGCCGTTTTTTAATCTCTGCGCGCTTATCAGCGTTTTGTTTGTCCGTTTTCCCCGTTCAGCGGCGCTTTTTTCATGTAATAGGGTGTAAAAATCACAAGGCACAAAATGCAAACGCCCGCGCAAATGAGAAAAACGGTATTTCTGCCCATCCGGTCGGACAAAAGGCCGCCGCCGAAATAGCCGATGACGCGCGCAACGCCGAAGCCGAAAACGCTTAAAAGAAGCTGACCCGACGCTTTGAGTTCCTCCGGCACGGTCGCCTGAACATATTTGCTCGTGGTTACGGTAATTACAATAAAGCCCCAGAAATGAAGAAGCTGCGAAGCCATGGCGACATAAACGTTCGTAGCCGTTCCGACCAGAATCCACCTGAGGGAGAGGGTGAGTGCGGATACGCACATGAGCCTTCCCGCGCCGTACTTTTTAAAAAGCCTGTCGGCATTCAAGAGGAAGGGCACTTCGCTTGTGGCGGAGATAAAATAACACCAGCCCAAAAGGCCGCTTGTGGCATTGGGCAGAGACATGAAATGCGGGGAGAAGAACGCATAGAAATATCCAAGGGTGATCTGAAGCGGCACCATGAAACAGAAAAGAATGAAAAGATCCCTGTTTTTAAAAAGCGCCAGCATGTTTTTCCTGTCGCCCTTTTTCTGCGCGCCGGCAACCGGGGGAAGGTAGAGCGCAGCCAAAGCCATAAGAAAACAGAGAATCGAAACCGTATACACAACCGCATCCGTATCGCCGATCAAATCCAGCACGTTTCCGAAAAGCATCGCAACCACGGCAAACGAAAGTCCGCCCGCCATGCGTACAGGGCCGAACGGACGCTTTGCACGGTCGAGGGATTCAAGCACAATGCTGTCGCCCATCGGCTGAAGGGATGTATAAAAGGAAGCAAACAACGTGATCATGACAAGCAGCGTCCAAAATGCACCTGCCGTTTTTACAAGCAGCATGACCGCGCCCGCCGATACGCACATAAAGGCAAGAAGGCGGTTTCGGCTTTTTGCGCGGTCGCCCATTTTGCCCCAGAACTGCATGGAAAAAACGCTGACCATGGCGATCATGGCGTTGATTAAGCCGATGCGCGTGTCGTTCAACCCCTGATCCTTGTAGTAAAGCGACATAAACGACTGAAAAACGCTGTTTGTGATGTAATACGCCATCAGAAAAACAGCGCTTTTTACACTTACATCTTTTAGTATTTTTTTCATAAACTGTCTCCCCGGAAAAAATTGCTTCCATTATTATAGACTGCTTTTGTAAACTTATTAGCACAAACGCTGTTCAAAACACATGTGTTCTTGACTTATTTACACACGGGGTCTATAATTATTATCATGGTAAGTCATGCTTTTCTATTTAAGCATCTTTATCTATACCAAATTAAGGAGGTCCTTTACGTTGAGCATCAAAAAGACCGTAGACGGCAATACCGCTGTCAGCCATATCGCGTATGCGTTCAGCGATGTGGCCGCGATCTACCCGATCACTCCTTCCTCCCCCATGGCAGAAGTAGCCGATGAATGGGCTGCTGTAGGCCGCACCAATCTTTTCGGCCAGAAGGTCAAGATTGCTGAGATGCAGTCTGAAGCCGGCGCCGCAGGCGCTGTGCACGGCTCTCTCGTAGCCGGCGCTCTGACCACCACCTTCACCGCTTCCCAGGGTCTTCTTCTGATGATCCCCAACATGTACAAAATCGCCGGTGAGCAGCTGCCCGCGGTATTCCACGTATCCGCCCGCGCCCTCGCTTATCACGCGCTGTCCATCTTCGGAGATCATTCCGACGTTATGGCCTGCCGTCAGACCGGCTTTGCAATGCTGGCCTCCAACTCCGTTCAGGAAGCTCAGGACATGGCTCTGGTTTCCCACCTTGCAACCCTCAAGGCCTCCGTTCCCTTCCTCCACTTCTTCGACGGTTTCCGTACCTCTCACGAAATCCAGAAGATCGAAGACATCGCTTATGAAGACATCGCCAAGATCGTTGACTGGAACGCCGTCAAGGCCTTCCGCGATCGCGCGCTGAATCCCGAGCATCCCCATCAGAAGGGCACCGCTCAGAACCCCGACATCTACTTCCAGGGCCGCGAAGCTGCCAACAAGCTGTACCTCGCCACCCCCGCCATCGTAGAAGAGACGATGAAGGACGTAGAGAAGATCACCGGAAGAAGCTATAAGCTGTTTGACTACGTTGGCGCTCAGGACGCCGAGTACGTCATCATCGCCATGGGCTCCGGCTGCGACGCGATCGAAGAGACCGTTGACTACTTAGTAGCCGGCGGCGCGAAGGTCGGCCTTGTAAAGGTTCACCTCTATCGCCCCTTCTCTGTCGAGCATCTCATCGCCGCTATCCCCGCCTCCACCAAGGCCATCGCCGTTCTCGACCGCACCAAGGAGTCCGGTTCCCTGGGCGAACCTCTGTACGAGGACGTTTGCACCGCGCTTCGTGAAGCCGGAAAGAACGACATCGCAGTTGTCGGCGGCCGCTACGGCCTCGGCTCCAAGGAGTTCAACCCCACCATGGTTAAGGCTGTTTACGACAACCTCGCCGGCGAAAAGAAGAACCACTTCACCGTTGGCATCGTAGACGACGTAACCGGCACCAACCTCACCCTCGGCGAGAAGCTGGACGTAGCCCCCAAGGGCACCGTTTCCTGCATGTTCTACGGCCTTGGCTCTGACGGCACCGTTGGCGCGAACAAGAACTCCATCAAGATCATCGGCGACCACACCGAAAAGTATGCTCAGGCTTACTTCTCCTACGACCCCAAGAAGTCCGGCGGTATCACCGTAAGCCACCTGCGCTTCGGCGACACCCCCATCAAGAGCACGTACCTCATCGACTCTGCGGACTTCATCGCCTGCCACAACCCCAGCTACGTAACCAAGTATGACATGGTTTCCGCGCTGAAGGTCGGCGGCGTATTCCTGCTCAACTGCCCCTGGAGCGCCGAAGAACTCGAAAACGAGCTGCCCGCTTCCATGAAGAGAGCGCTCGCCGAGAAGAAGGCCCGCTTCTACACCATCGACGCTATCGCTCTGGCCGCCTCCGTTGGTATGGGCAACCGCATCAACACCACCATGCAGGCTGCTTTCTTCAAGCTCGCCGACATCATCCCCTACGAAGAGGCCGACGGCTACATGAAGGCTTATGCCAAGAAGTCCTACGGCAAGAAGGGCGACGCAGTTGTTAAGATG
>JAZSFI010000245.1:0-2901 GCA_045532135.1 Clostridia bacterium
ATCACTGGGACTGGAACGAGCAGGCCCTTAAGGGGAAGATGATCGGCGTAATGTACCGCGACAAGGAATGGGCGTTTGACGGCAAAACCGGCTGGACGACCGAATGCGGCGCGCTGTGCAGTGTTGATGATATCCGCAACGGCAAGGCAAAGCTGCTGAAGAGCAAGCCGCTTCCCCAGAGCGCCGGTGCTTCTTCTGCCGGAGGATTTACGCAGGTTGATGACGACGAACTGCCCTTCTGATGAAAGGATTTGGTGTCGATGAATAAGGATATCGATATTTTCGAAACAGCACTTTGACTGGCCAGAAAGCGTTTGAATATGTCTCAAGCCGAGTTTGCAAAACACATAAATGTTGCCATAAGCACACTCTCATCATATGAGAACGGAAAAACCCCTTCTCTAGACATCGCGATTAGAATTTTTAAGTACGTTGGGATTTCGATGGACAAACTTTTTGATATTAGACCGATGGATAACGGTGAAGAGTTTGTGGAAGTATGTCGCAGCATACATGGTTGGAATACAAAAAAAGGATGGTTAGCATGAAGTACGACCCGTTTGAGATCAATGACATGCTCAAGCGCGCCGTGCTGCTGGTCGATACGCGGGAGCAAGACACTCCTGCGTATCGACAGCGGCTCCAACAAATCGGAATGCCGTACTATCGGGAGAAACTGGACGCCGGAGACTATGGAATCCGAACCACAGACGATACCGGCAGAGCGATCGACGCCCACACGGTGATCGAGCGCAAGATGAGCCTTGACGAGCTGTGCGCCTGCTTTACATCAGACCGGGGACGGTTCAAACGGGAGTTCGAGCGCGCCTCCGCCAGCGGAACAAAGGTTTGGTTACTGGTCGAGGACGCCAGCTGGGCGCAGATGCTGCACGGGCAGTATCGGAGCAAAATGCACCCTAACGCGCTGCGGGGGAGCGTATTCAGCTGGGCGGCGAGATACGGTATATCAATCGTGATGTGCAGATCGGCGGACGCCGCCGTTTTGATCGGAGATATCCTGTATCATGCGCTGAAGCACGAATTGGAGGTGATGGGCGATGAAAGTACCGACAGAGATTCGACAGATGTGGACGAACGCATACAACCTGCTGGTTGACGTGTATAAGGACGATGAAGCTCTCGATGGAACTGTGGATGAATTCTTTGGGAATCTGCTTGAACGAATGAAGAATGAATCTGTCGCCCATCATGAGCACCCACACATCAACGATCTTCTGCTGGCTGTATACGATCATGCGGAAAGGCTCTGGAAGGAGAAGCATAATGCGACTGCGTGAAGCGGCTTCGATTATTCGGGCAAGTCTATCCATGGATCAGATCGTCAGTGTTTATCTTCCGGCAGAGCCGATCCGGCGTGGATTCGTCGCATGTCCATTTCATGGCGAGAGGGTCGGAAGCCTCAAACTGTACGATGATACGTTTTATTGCTTTGGTTGCCACGCCGGCGGGGATGCGCTGGATTTTGTCGAGAAATTATTAAGCATTTCACCGGATGAGGCGATCAAGCGTATCAATGATGATTTTCAACTGGGGCTTCCGGTCGGTGATTCCACAATGGCGCAGCGGCTGGATGCGCGCAGACGCAGCGCTGAACTGATTAAGCGCCGCGAGGACGCCCAGAAGGAGCGCAGGAGGCTTCAGGAGGCATATTCCGATTTGGTGGACGAATGGACTAGCCTGGCCGTCAAGATGCGCGACAACGCGCCCACAGAGCCTGACGCGCCATATCCGGCGGCATGGGTGGAAGCGGCAAGGCGGATTGACCAAGTGGCATGGGAGCTTGACGGCGCAGAGCTGCCGGGAGGGAGGTGACATATATGCTTGATATATCAACCATCAGTGCGATGGATACGGATCAGCTGCTTAAGGCGGTAATCGACATGTATGATCTGATCCCGGCAGACAAAGCGGCAGCCCGGATTAAGATCAAAGCCAGAGCTAAGGCATTGGGTTGTCTGGATGACTTCGAGGAATACCTGATGGCAATGGACGCAACTGAAAGCGGCATGGGTGGAAGCGGCAAGGCAGAGCCTGCCAAGGAAATTATTCTGCGGAAAGCGCCTGACGGAAGAATTGTTCAGTGTATCGAAAATTTCCGTGCCGCTATGGAAGGCGATCCGTACTATAAGACGATGCGGCGAAACGTCGTTTCCGGGCGCGTAGAGATCGAACGAGACGGCGAAATCAAACGCTGGAACGATGTTGAAAACTCCCGCAGTAAGGAGCATTTGTCGCTTGTGTACGGTCTCAGGGGAGATCAGCTGCACAGAGACGCGTTCAATATCGTATCCAGTGAGCGCTCCTATAACCCGATCACGGACATGTTGGAATCGCTGGAATGGGATGGTCAGCCGCGCATTGAAAACCTGCTGATTAAGTGGATGAAGTGTGAGGACTGCGCATACAGCCGCGAGGTGAGTCGGTTGATCTTTGCCGGCGGCGTCCATCGAGCGTTCAGACCGGGGTGCAAATTCGATGAAGTTCCGATCCTGATCGGCGAGAAGCAGGGCGAAGGCAAGAGTACGTTTATCAAGTGGCTTGCCATGAACGACGATCTGTTTAACGACAATATCAGCGATTTTGACAGCCAGAAGGGCGTAGAGGCCCTGCAGGGCAAGTGGATCGTTGAAATCAGTGAAATGCTGGCGCTGAAGCGCGCAAAAGAGGTCGAAAGCATTAAGGCGTATATCTCACGTCAGACCGATTATTATCGTGTGCCATACGCGGAATACCCGGAAGATTACCCGCGGCGCTGCATCTTTATCGGCACGTCCAACAACGCAGAAATCCTGTCAGACCGAACCGGCAACCGGCGTTTTTATCCGATTCATATTCACTCCAACGGCTTTGATCTGAACGACCACCGCGACGAAATCAAGG
>JAZSFI010000028.1:0-5149 GCA_045532135.1 Clostridia bacterium
GCTCCTTTTCAAGATTTCCGACATAATGCGTTTTTCATTTTATTTTGCATATATATCGGTAGTGCGGGGGCTAGCTCCCGCCTATGATACATACGTTTTTCCGGCGGGAGCAAGCCACGCCCTGCCGCAAATTTTCTGTTACTGATCAGAACCCGAAATACTTGATTACATTGTTGTAGCAAATGCCCTGAACGATTTCCTTTAGCTGATCCCAATCGGCGGGATATTCGCCGTTTTCGACCCATGAGCCGATCAAATCGCACAGAATGCGTCTGAAATACTCATGTCTCGGATAGCTTACGAAGGAGCGTGAGTCGGTCAGCATGCCGACAAAGGCGGAAAGAAGTCCCATCGCCGCCAGATCCTTCATCTGCTGGATCATGCCTTCCTTCTGATCGCAGAACCACCACGCAGAGCCGAACTGCATTTTGCCGACGATGCCGCCTTCCGTCTGGAAGTTACCGATTGTGCTGGCAAGAACATAGTTAGCGTTGGGGTTTAAGGTATAGAGGATGGTTTTGGGAAGCTTGCCTTTTTCCTCCTGCGCGTTTAAGATTTTTCCAAGCTTTTCGGAAATAAGATCGTCGCTGATGGAGTCAAAGCCGGTATCCGGTCCATATTTTCTGAACATGGGGCCGTTATTGTTTCTCTGCGCGTTCATGTGATACTGCTGACCCCAGCCAAGATCCTTATAAATGCCGCCGAGCTCAACCAGCAGGAAATGTCTGTAGCTTTCCGCATCATACGCTTCGGGCGTTTCGCCTGCCATCGCAGCTTTGAAAGCGGCGTTTGCCCTGCAGGCGCAGTTTTCACCGCCGGGAACCGTGTCAAGGCCGTGGTCAGAAACGCGGCAGCCGATTTCATGGAAGAATTCCGCGCGGACGCGAAGCGCTTTCACCACATCCTCCGCGCACTCGATCTTTACGCCGCTGACAGAAGAAAGCGTTTCAATGTACGCTTTAAAGCCCGCCATTGTGATCTTGATCGCTTTATCGGGGCGGAAAGTCGGAAAAACTTTGGTTTTGAAGGATGCATCTTTGGCAATCTCAATGTGGTATTCGAGAGAATCTGCAGGATCATCGGTTGTGCATACGTGAGTTACATTGAATTTTTCAATGAGCCTCTTTGCGCGAAATTCCTCGGTGGCAAGAAGGGCGTTTGCCTTTTCCCAGATTTCGGGCGCCGTCTTTTCGGTAAGCGGCGTATCGATACCGAAAACGCGCTTTAATTCCAGATGCGTCCAATGATACAAGGGATTTCCGATCGCCATCGAAATGGTTTTTGCGTAATACACAAACTTTTCGTAGTCGTCTCCATCGCCGCGGATAAATTTATCGTCCACACCCATGGAAGCCATCGCGCGCCACTTATAGTGGTCTCCGCCCAAAAACAGTTCGGTGATGTTCTTAAACTGCTTGTTTTCGGCAATTTCCCTGGGAATCAGGTGGCAGTGATAGTCGCAGATCGGCATATTCTCTGCATATTCGTGATAAAGCTTTTTTGCTGCTTCCGTAGTCAAAAGAAAATCCTCGTTCATAAACGGCTTCATACATGCGCCTCCCTAAAAATGTTTAAATGAATTAAAAATAATGTAGCACGTTCCGAAAAGCCTGTCAAGAACAATTCCATCCGATAAAAAAATAAAGCCCGAATGCAAGCACTCGGACTTTACCCATCTTCAATTAATAACGGGGCTGACGATTCGCTTCGAAGCAATCACGGCAGTATACGGGACGATCGCCGCGGGGCTGGAAGGGAACCTGGGTGTTGCGGCCGCAACCATCGCAGATAACGTCAAACATCTGACGCTCGGTGCGGTTAACATTCTGATTGTTCTGCTGACGGCGAGCCGCGCGGCAAGCGGGGCAACGGCCGGGCTCATTCTGGAAGCCCTTGTCGGCGAAGAACTGCTGCTCGGAAGCGGTGAACACGAACTCATTGCCGCATCCACGGCATACCAAAGTCTTGTCTTCGTACATGGATAAAACCCTCCTAAATCTTTTGGCGCCCTTTAAGATGATTGAGGTACCTTGTTGATTCGTTCCTTTCACCGGAGGGGACACCACCTGAGAGGGATACGGCATAAACAGGTTCTTTCATTTTGGGCTTACCGTATTATAGCATGGATTTTCAAAATTGTACAGCGGTTTTCAACTCTTTACAAAACTTTGACTGCGCCGTCACGGATTTTACTCGTCTTCATGGGTTTGTTTGGGTTTTCCCGGGCGCGGACGGCGGTGACGGGGACGCATTCTGCGTTCTCCGCCCTCGTTTTTGCCTTCTTCATCGTTTAAATCCGGATTCTTGTCCGCCTTTTTGTTTTCGCCTTTTCCCTTTTCTTCTTTCTCTTCCATGTCCCTGTCGCCGTCAGAATATTTTTCCATATATTCGTCGGTGTTCATGGTTTTGACAATCTTGGGTCTGGGATAGCGTTTTACGGGTTTTTCTTCCTTCTCCGCTTCCTCAGCCTTCTGATCGTTTGACTTTATGTTTGCTTCCGGCGCTTTGGGCATACTGTCCTGATAGAGCGCTTTCTCACCCGGCGCAAGTTTTCTTACCTCAGGAAGCTCGTACTCCTTGACTTCAAACGTATCGTCGCCCGTCTTTACGCGAACCTTCACGCGTTCCCTTAAAACGTTGATTTCCGTAACCACGCCCACGCCTTCGGGCGTCATGATGTCCTTTCCGACGCGGGGAAGCTTTTTGAGCGTTTCCTCATAATAATCCTGCTCGTATTTAAGGCAGCACATGAGACGGCCGCACTGGCCGGAAATTTTGGTGGGATTGAGCGACAGATTCTGCTCCTTTGCCATCTTGATGGAAACAGGCTGAAAATCGCCCAGGAAAGCGCCGCAGCAGATCTGCCGCCCGCATGCGCCGAGACCGCCCAGCATTTTTGCTTCGTCGCGAACGCCGATCTGGCGAAGCTCGATGCGCATATGGAAAATGCCGGCAAGGTCCTTGACCAGATCTCTGAAATCGACTCTTCCGTTGGCAGTAAAATAGAAAATGATCTTCGAATCGTCAAACGTATATTCAACGCTCACAAGCTTCATCTCAAGCTTGTGCTGCTCGATTTTCTGTACGCAAATCTGAAACGCTTCCTTTTCGCGTCCTTCGTTTTTTGCCTGCTGCTGAAGATCCGCGTCCGTCGCCTTTCGAATCACGTTTTTAAGGGGCGCAACCAGTTTCTCATCCGCAACTTCCCTTGCGCCCGTCACAACCTCGCCAAGCTCGACGCCGCGCGTGGTTTCAACAATGACGAACTCGCCGGGCGCGGGCCAGACCTCGCCGGGGCTGAAATAATATACCTTGCCCGCCTTTTTAAAGCGGACGCCGATTACCGTTGCCATGTATGGTTTCCTCCTGACCGGCCACATCAAAAAACAGAATTTCCATTACGGACTGATAGGCCACGTTTGCTTTGAGTTGTTTTTTTGCATGAATGACGCTTTCAAGAAACTTTCCGCCTTTTAAGCGCATATTTTCGCCCATTTCGCCGCGCATCATGCGCCGCGCATAGAATTCATATATTTCAAGGATTTCCAGCCCGTACTCTTTATCCTCAGCGATTTTCAAAAACGCCGCCGAAACATCCTTTTTGCTTTTTACGCTTTCAAGGGCGCCGGTTGAGCGCAGATACAGATCCTTATACGTTTCGCTTTTGATTCTTGAAAGCGCGCGCCCGGGACTCCCCTCGGACAGATACGCTTCCTGATCCGCGCGGTTTTCATCCACGCCTTCATTTATAAGGATTTCCCTGGTTTCCTCCTGCGTCAAAGGCGCAAAGCGGAAAAGCGCGCATCTGGACCGGATCGTCGGCAAAAGCGCGCCGGATTTGTCGGTCAGAAGAATAAACGTTGCATATTCCGGCGCTTCCTCAAGGGTTTTCAAAAGCGCGTTCTGTGCGTTTTCATTCATCTTGTCCGCTTCATGAATCAAAATAAACATTTGTCCGGAATCAGGGCGAAGGCTGATTTTTTTCAGTATCTCGTCCCTTACGTCTCCGATTTTAATGACGTTTTTTTCCGGCTTGATTTCGATAAGGTTTGGCGTATTGCCAGACAAAAACTGAAGGCAGCTCGGACACAGATTGCACGGCTTCTCCCCGACGCCTGTACAGTTCATGCTTCTTGCAAGGAGTTTTGCCGCCGTTTTCTTGCCGGTTCCACTTGGTCCGTCAAAAAGCTGGGCATGGACAATGCGCCCGGCTTTCACCGGACGCATCAACTGTTCTTTCAAAAACCGCCTTGCGCGAAATTCCGAAAAGGTTTTAATCTCTGACATCAGAATTTCTTGAACTGTTCGACGTTCATTACAAATACGGTTGCGCCGCCAACCATAACCTCGATCGGATACGGTACATACGCGCCTGCCGCGCCGGACATGGGAGTGGGCGCAGTGGCAATCTGCTTGCGGGAATGGCATACCTTTTCGATAACCGCCAGCGCACCGTCAAGCTTAGAATCATCAACACCTAAAAGCAGGGTTGTGTTGCCTGCGCGCAGGAACCCGCCGGTCGTCGCAAGTTTCGTTACGCTGTAGCCCTCATTCATAAGGGTGCTGACGAGCTTGGAAGCGTCTTCGTCCTGAACAATCGCGATAATAAGCTTCATAAGAGCGAACCTCCTGCGTTAAGATTTCGTTTTGCAGTTTCATTATACACGATTTTTAACGCGGAATCAAGCAAAAATTTCTCCGACCTGAAAATTTCGTCCTATCGCACAAATTAATCGCGTTTCAAAGCGTGAATCGTTCAAATTTCCTTCACCTGTGCGCCCCTTTTTTATCGCTTTTGCGCGTTGACACTTCAATTTCATGCTGATATAATAGTCATAATGGACTTCTTTAAAGGAGGGAACGATTTGAAACAGCGAGTGATTTACGGCGCGCTGTGCGCTGTCATTGTGATTGTTGCGATCGTTTTGTCTGCCGAAACCCGCGTTGCGCTTTTTGTGCTTGCTAGCCTTGTCGCAGGCTGGGAAATGGCGCGCGCTTTCAAAAAATGCGGTTATTACGTTGAAAAATGGCCTGCGTTTCTCCTCTGCACATTCTGTACAGGCCTTCTGTGCATCGGAAAATCCGGCTATGTTTTTCCCGTCTTCATGATCATCATGGTTGCTCTTTTCGGCCAGATGATTCTCACGGG
>JAZSFI010000468.1:0-3052 GCA_045532135.1 Clostridia bacterium
GTATATCACAAGATTGAAAACGCAAAAACGACAATACTGAAAAAATATTCGGAATAAATAAAAGAATTATATACTATTTTTATGGAAATTTGTTCAATTTATCACAAATATGTATTGACTTTAAATGTTAATTGCAGTATATTTGAATTGGTTAAGAGAAAATAAAATATCTTTAGAAGAATCTAAAATAAAAGACCGGGAGGCGGAATCAATGCTCAAAAGAATGCTTGGCATTCTGATCGCAGCGGCGATGTTTTTCGCATGCTCGCTTTTTTGCGTTCAGGCAGAAGAAAAAGCGCCAGCTTTCAAAAGCGTATCGGTGCATGATCCTTCGATCATCAAAGCGGACGATGGCTACTATTACATATACGGAAGCCATATGGCTGCAGCAAGGTCGTCGGATCTGATCAATTGGGTGGCCATATCAAAGGATGCGCAGAATGGCTGTACGCTTTTTAAAGATGTGCAGACGGAGCTTAAAGAAGCGCTTTCCTGGGCAAAGACGAAGACCTTCTGGGCGCCGGATGTTCAAAAGCTCAGCGATGGCAGATATTATTTCTATTATTGCACCTGTGAAGGCTCTCAGCCGTTAAGCGCTCTTGGCGTTGCAGTAAGCGATAAGCCGGAAGGACCTTATGAAGATCTGGGCATCTTCCTTCGTTCCGGTGCATCCGGATATAATTCCACATATTACCCGAATGTTGTTGATCCGCACACCTTCTTTGACAAGGAAGGAAAGCTGTGGATGGTATACGGATCCTATTCCGGCGGCATTTTCATTCTGCAAATGAATCCCGACACGGGTTTTCCGATTGAGGGTCAGGGCTACGGCAAAAAGCTTCTTGGAAAGAACCATTCGAGGATCGAAGCTCCGTATATCCTCTACAGCCCAGACACCGATTACTATTATCTTTTCCTTTCTTTCGGAGGCCTGAATGCAAACGACGGCTACAACATCCGCGTTTGCCGTTCAAAGAATCCCGACGGTCCTTATGAGGATGCGCTTGGACAAGACATGATCAAGTGTGGCGGCAGGCAGGGCACGTTTTTTAACGATGCTGATTATGTTGGTTACGGCGTAAAGCTGATGGGCGGGTATAAATTTGAGCTTGCAGAAACTGACAAAAACAGCTTTGTAACCGCTTACAGAAGTCCCGGTCACAACAGCGCATATTATGATGAAGAAACAGGCAGATACTTTATTGTTTTCCATACCCGCTTTGCCAACAGCGGCGAAACTCATTCCATCCGTGTTCATCAGATGTACATGAACGATCAGCTTTGGCCGGTCGTGTCGCCTGAAAGATACGCGGGCGAGGACGGAACGCTCAAAGAGGGAAGCGTTGTATCCGGAAACTACAAACTTCTTTTCCACGAAAGAGACATCAATAATAAAGAGCATGTTTCCGTATTTGCATCGCTTCTTGAAGACGGAACGGTTGCCGGCGCAAAGACGGGCGCATGGTCCATGGACAATGAAAGCAATATCCATTTGGAGATGGATGGAAAGCAATACTCCGGGCGACTTCACACCGCATGGGACGCCAATGCAAAGGCGTGGGTCACGGTTTTTTCCGCGCTGGACAATGAAGGAGCAGCGCTTTGGGGCGTCCGTTACGGAGAATAAAAGCAGAGAAGGACAAAGATTTGCAGGAGGTGGGGCATATGAGCAAGCGAGTGATGGCGTTTTTAATGGCGCTCTTGATTCTTGTAAACGTGCCTGTATTTTCAGAGGAAACAGATAAAAGCTGGATGAAGTTTGAAAACCGCACGGAAGAGCTGTACACCCAAAAGGCTGCCGGATACACCTATGACGCCTATCAGGGTGAAGAAGTGAAAACGGAAGTTTCTTTGAAGCTTGCAACCGGCGATTTGGATGAAATCTCTTTTACCGCACCGGAAGATGCGCTTTACGAAATCTGGTTTGAATACAAAAACCTTTCTCAGAGCGCGCTTCCCACAGAAATTGCCATCAGCCTTGACGGCGAAATCTCCTTCTACGAGATGCGCAGAATCAAGCTCAATTCCTTGTGGCTGGACGATGGCATTTTCCCGACCGACCGATACGGAAACGAAGTTGCCACTACGCCGTATTCGGCCGACGTCTATCAGACGGCAGGTCTCGCTGATTCCAGCGGAAGAACGGCCGATCCGTTTTTGTTCGAACTGAAAGCGGGCGAACACAAGCTGAGTCTTGAAGTCAAAGACGGAGAGGTTTCCATAAACGCCATATATCTTCGCGCGCCCAAGGCGGTACCCGAATATGCGGGAGAAGCTGCAGAAGGCGACAATCTCGTTATCATTGAAGCTGAAAACATCTATGCAAGAAGCGAGTCATCCATTCGCGGCGCGGGCGAATTCAATGCGCTTTTGACGCCTTACAGCGTGGAAGCCAGAAAGATCAATCATCTGGATGGCGCATCTTTTGATGCGGCGGGCGACACCGTAACCTATAAGTTCAACGTTGAAGAAACCGGCTGGTATCAGATGGGCTTTTTCTATCGGCAGAATGTAAAGGCGGATTTCCCGGTCTTTGTCGATATTATGATCGACGGTGAGATTCCTTCAGAAGCTGCAAAGAAAGTTCCTTTTGATTACGCCACCGGATTTACCGATATGACGGTCAAAGCCGGAAAAGAGGCCCAGACCTTCTATCTGACCCAGGGCGAACATACGCTCTCGCTTCGTATCAACTGCGAAATCATCACTCCCGTTTATGAGATGATTGATCGCGTTTTAAGCGAAATCAACGGTTTGAGCCTTGAAGTTGTGCGCCTTTCGGGCGGCATGACCGATAAGTACCGTGACTACGAGCTTTTAACCTACATTCCCGACCTTGTTGAAATTTTGACCGGATGGGCGGATCAGTGCAGTCAGATGGTTGACTACGTAAAGGGCTACTCTTCCATTGGAAGCGGAAGCGCTTTTTCAAACCTCACGCTCTGCGAGGATCAGTTAAGAAGACTTGCAGAAGAGCCCGAGGATCTTCCCAGACGCTTGTCCGAACTTTCGACCGGATCCAACAGCGCAGCGCGAATGCTTGCGCAGCAGC
>JAZSFI010000101.1:0-2328 GCA_045532135.1 Clostridia bacterium
CTTCACCAAAACCCGCGCAATCGTAAAGCCCTACGAGCCCGACAGCTATCATCCCTCGGAAGCCGGAACGGTATTGGCTGCAAGCGAGATCGCCCGCGTTATCCGGGAAAACGAGCAAAAAAGCTGAATCTGTTCTCTTCATAAAAGAAAGCCCTGCGCAGCATCGTCCGCGCAGGGCTATTTTCATGTTTTTTACCGAATGTGAAAGCGCCTTTTCAGTTCTCTGAAAAAATCCGTTCCCAGCGAAATCGCGCAGGCTACAAACATTGCCGCCGCCAGCGCCCCCAGCACAATAAACGCCCATCTGCCGCGGCCGCCCGCTGCAGTCAAGCCCGCGATTGCGCCGAAAAACGAAATTGCGATAAAGCCCAGCATTGGCAGCATATTGCGCCGCTGCCTGGTAAAATCCGTGAAGAACAATACGCCCGTTACAGCCAGCGCACAGAAGCATACGATCGGCAATACCTCAATCGCCCATCCGGGCGCCAAAAAGAAGTCAATCTCACCCATAATGAGCATCACTGAATAAATGAGCTTTATAAACTGGCTGATTCGGTTGTATTCAACAAGATCTATCGAAAAGACAAGCCGCCATACCATGTAAAGCCCCGTCAGCGCCACAACGCTCCACGCTCGCCCGCCAACCGCCAGATTCACAATGGGGCATGCGTAAGCCGCCAGCAAAAACGGCCATTTCAAAATATCGATCAGTCTTCGTCTTTGGAAATTGCGCTTGCTGATCGGGGGATATGTAATCTCAATTTTCATACAGCTTACTCCCCTCCACGCGCACGGCAATGCCATCCGACACAAGAATATCAAATGCCCGCTCTTCAAACGACGGATCCGCTGTCATTTTTGTGAAAGTAAACGTCGCAGTATTTCCAAATGTCACAACGCCGCACGCTGCGCGGTTAATGGGGCTGATTCCAAGCGCAAAATCCATGCTGTCGATATACTTTTCATAACCTTTCGGCATTTTCACAACGCCGAGGTTGGAAAGCGTACAGGTAAACAGCCGGTCGCTCAAAACGGAATACACCATTTTAACCAAAGGCTTTTTCACAATCAGCGGAACCCAACAAAGGCTTTCCACCAGATTTTTTGTGGAAGTAACCATCTCGCTCATGCTTTGCCTGCCGGTCTTTTCCTTCATCTGCCGCGCAATCTCCGAAAGCAGCCATTCGTCATCCCACATTTTGTCCACAGGAATCCGAATTCCGCAATACATGGCAAAATTCCGAACCGTTTTGGAAGGATACAAAGAGCGCATGTTGACCGGAACCTGTATGTTGAATTCGCCCTGCATTTCGTCCGTCGCCGCCTTGGCCGCGCGGAACATCACCCACAAAAGATATACCGTCACCGTGCATCCATGCAAAGCCGCCGCAGCCTTCAGTTCGTCTGCATTCATCTTGAAATGAAGAATTCTGCATGGCTTCTGCCTTGAAAGCTTGCCGGTCATCTGCAGCGCGCGCTTCTGAATAAAGCCCGAGCCGGATTTGCATCTTTCCACATTCTTGAACTCATTTTCGAATCCCGTGTTCTGAGGAATCGCATTTGCATCCCAAAGCGTTTCGTCCCGTTCGATCTGAACCCCCGTCAGACGCAGATACTCCGCCGCCAGCACCTTTAAAAACACCATGCCGCCATGGCCGTCCGTCAGCCCGTGAAAAAACTCTACGCTGATGCGATTGGCAAAATACAAAACGCGCAGCGACTGCGAAAAGCTGTGCGACACCGGAAGCGGCTTGCACGGCACATCGCTTTCCGGCTCAATCACATATCGCTTCTTCGATGTGTCCAGATAATGCCAGAAAACGCCCTTTTTCAGCGTTGTCGCAAAGCTCGGGAAACGCTTGATCGTAAAATGCAGCGCCACCTGCAAAAGCTCCGGAACAACCGCGCTTTTCAGATATGCACTCATCCGAAATACAGTCATTCGGCCATGCTCCATAGACAAGGGATATATTTTCGCCGCGTCGTCCAAAGCATACCAGAGCACCGGCGGACGAACATAAAACCCGCCCAGATTCTTTACATCCAGCCGAGAAAGCGCTTCGGGCATACCGACGCCCACAGATAAATAATACTCAATCGCCCACTCAAAATCGCGCCGCATTCGTTTTTTCTCATCCGAAGCCAGCTTGCAGTGCGCGTCAAACGCCTCAAAAAATTCCGAAAGCAGCGCCCTGTCCGAATCCGATACCGAAATCCGGTTTTCAAACCGCTCTTCCACCTTCAATTTCGTCATCCCGGGCCCTCCTTTCATATTCATAAAAGGCATTATATCATACATCACAAAAAATATCAAACAAAACGCGAAAG
>JAZSFI010000017.1:0-2208 GCA_045532135.1 Clostridia bacterium
AAAACTATTTTGAATTGTTCCAATAGTTCCATTAATAAGCGGCGATGCGTTATCAGCAAGTAAATCCCAATAATTGCGGCAACAAATTACTTTATCGCCGTCTTCAGGTTTATACATCTTCAAAAATTCTTCTGCGCCGGAAAACGCGACCTGGCAGATGTATTTTTCGATTTCTTCCGCGGTCATGCCGATACCGTTGTCGGTGATGGTGAGCGTGCCCGCTTCTTCATTGGCAACAACGTCCACGCGGTAGTTGTCCCTTGCCTCCTGCTCGCCTTTTGCGGCAAGCACCTTGTGCTTGGAAATTGCGTCGCACCCATTTGAAATCAGTTCTCTTAAAAAGATATCTTTGTCAGAATACAGCCATTTTTTGATGACCGGCATAATGTTTTGTGCATGAATGGAAATATTGCCTTTTTGAGCCATGATATTTGTCCTCCCGATAATGGATATGGGTGTATTTTAGCCCTTTTTCAGGGTGTTGTCAACCGAAATTAGCACTCTCAACGCGAGAGTGCTAATATTTTACATGCCTGTCAAAGAAAAGTAGAGGCTATTTCGGCCGAATTCTACCTGCGGTTGATTGCAACTTTCAGTAGAATGTGCTATCATGAAGACGAAAACCAAGGATACTGCCGACCGAAACGGAGGGAATATATATGGCCATTGACAACAGAATTGTGGCGGCAAACATTTCAAAGCTTCGAAATCACAGAGGGATGACCCAATTTCAGCTGGCGGCGGCTTTAAACGTGTCGCATCAGGCGGTTTCCAAATGGGAAACCGGCGCAGCGCTTCCGGATATCCAGACGCTTTTAGCGCTTACACAGCTTTTCGGCGTAACGATGGAAGAACTTTTAAACACCGAAATCGTCATATGCGATGAAGAAGCAGACGAAGAAACCGAAAAAGATTCATCCGAGCAGACGGCTTTTCCGGGATTTCTCTTAGGTCTCATCCCAGAGGAAGCAAAACAGGCGCTGAAAAACGCGGCGGGCGAAGCCAGAAAAACCATCATCGAAGTCGGCGAAAACCTGTCCGCCCACGCGGAGAAGACGGTTTCAAAGGCGGCGGAATTTGCGCAGAAGGCAAAAAGCGACATAGAAAGCCGCTTTAAGGCAGCGGATGAGTCAGAAAGCAAAAGAGAAGCCGAACCCAAGGAAGAAAAAGCGGAAGACACACAAAAAAAGCCCAATACCACCGTCAGCTTTGAAAAACTCAGCCGCATGGCGCCCTTTATGAGCCGCGAAAAGCTGTCCGAGCTCGTTCTGCGTTACGCAGAAAACACCGATCCCGAAAGCATCGTTCAGATCGCGCCGTTTTTAAACCGCGCAACGGTTCAGAAGCTGCTTGAAAGATGCATCAACCAAAAGGCGGACAGCCAGCTTCTTCGCCGCCTTGCGCCGTTTGCCGGAGCGGATCAGCTGTACAAGCTGATTTTGGCAAATCTCGATGCGATCGACTGGAAAACGCTTGAGGGGCTTGCGCCGTTTCTGAAGCGGCACATGGTGGACGCGCTGGCGGAATACGCCATCACCGGCATAATGCCCGAAGAAACAAGCGAAAACAATGAAACCGAAAGCGCAAATGAATCCATTAAGGATGCGCTTGAAGGCGTAATGGGCGAAATCGGAAACGTGGTAAATGAAATCGGAAGCGTTGCAAGAAGCATCTTTGCGTCCAAAAAGGAAGATAAGAAACAGCCGGAAGAAGATGACGCTTTCACAGAAGATACCGAAATTTGCATTTCGCCCGAAGTCCCGCAGGCGGCTCCTGCGCCTGAACCGCCGTCCATGGAGGAGATCGAAAAATTCATTCCAAGCATGGAGGAGACGGAAAAATTCATTCCGTCCATGGAAGAAATCGCGAAATTCACACCTGCAATGAATGAAATCCCGGTTTTCCCCCCGGAAGCCGATGCGGACAATGCTGTCGAAGAAGCCGCACGGCACGCGCTTAAAGCGGGCAACTGGCGCTGGATCAAAGATCATGCGGGCGAAATCGAAAGCGATGCGCTTCTTTTGGAAATCGCCCTCGCCGCCGTTTCCGCAGTCGCGCAAGCCGACAGCGCAGCCATCGTGATAAAGCTTCTTCACCGCCTGACTGAGGAAGGCAGAAACCAACTGTTCGAAAAAGCGGCGCAGGAGGACGCATGGGAGCTCGCCGTCGCAATGCAGCCCTATGCAAGCGAGGAAAACGCAAAAATCA
>JAZSFI010000088.1:0-7800 GCA_045532135.1 Clostridia bacterium
AACACCTTCGCAGAGATGCCCTGCACCATGATCCGTCTGAACCTGGTCAAGGGTCTTGGCCCTGTGCTGCAGATCGCTGAAGGCTGGACTGTCAACCTGCCCGAAGAAGTCAATGACAAGCTGATGGAGCGCACCAACCCCACTTGGCCCTGCACTTGGTTTGCTCCTCGCTGCGACGGTAAGGAAGGCTCCCCCTTCAAGACTGCTTACGAAGTCATGATGAACTGGGGCGCAAACCACGGCGCTATCTCCTACGGTCACATTGGTGCCGACCTGATCACCATGTGCTCTATGCTGCGTATCCCCGTATGCATGCACAACGTTCCTGAGGAAGATATCAAGAAGATGACTGACGCCACCGTATGGTGCGGAGCCGGTCAGGACAACTTCAGAGGCGGCGGATTCTCCAGCCACTTTACCACCAGATGCGAAATGCCTGCCACCATGATTCGCCTGAATCTCGTCAAGGGCTTGGGCCCGGTTCTTCAGATTGCCGAAGGCTGGACGGTCAATCTGCCCGAAGAAGTTTCCGATAAGCTCATGGAGCGCACCAATCCCACCTGGCCCTGCACGTGGTTTGCGCCCCGCTGCGACGGCAAGGACGGATCTGCCTTCAAAACCGCTTACGAAGTCATGATGAACTGGGGCGCAAACCATGGCGCGATCAGCTACGGGCACATCGGCGCCGATCTGATCACCATGTGCTCCATGCTCAGAATCCCTGTCTGCATGCACAATGTTCCCGAGGAGGATATCTATCGTCCCGCCTGCTGGAACGCCTTCGGCATGGACAAGGAGGGTCAGGACTATCGCGCCTGCGCCGTGTACGGACCGCTTTACAAGAAATAAAATAAAGCCCTCAAAAATTCATTTTGCCGTCCTGATTTTTCGGGGCGGCAGTATTTTTGCCTGCGGGGAATGAGAAATTTCCTTGACAGGTTGGAAGAAATTTTATACAATATAAGTTGAAAATTGCATCTTATTCTGCCTAAGGAGGATTTCAAAATGTATAAAGCGAAAATCGACGAAGCAAAAGTCAAGATGGAAAAAACGGTTGCCGCGCTGACTAAGGAGTATTCCACGCTCCGCGCCGGCCGCGCCAATCCCCAGATTCTGGACAAGATCGTTGTTGATTATTATGGAACGCCCACGCCCCTGTCCGGCGTTGCCAACATTTCTTCTCCCGAACCGCGCATGCTTGTGATCGCGCCTTGGGAAGCCAAGATGATCGGCCCCATCGAGAAGGAAATTTTAAAGAGTGATCTGGGCATCAATCCCTCCAACGACGGCCGCGTTATCCGCCTGATCATCCCTGAGCTCAACGAAGAGCGCAGAAAGGAACTGTGCAAGCAGGTCAAGAAGGCTGCGGAGGAGAGCAAGGTTGCCATCCGCAACATCAGAAGAGACGCCATGGAAGCCTTCAAGAAGATGAAGAAGGACAACCAGATCACTGAAGACGATCAGAAAACCGCTGAAACCCAGCTTCAGAAGGCCGTTGACGAGTGCATCAAGAACGTTGACAAGATTTCCGCCGACAAAGAAAAAGAGATCATGTCCGTATGATTTCAACTGTTCTCGGTCTGCCGCTTGACAAGGCGATGGAACTTCTTAAAGCGGCGAACGTGGAAGGAACCGACATTAAAGAAATCAGCGCGCCGCGGGGATATACGCCCCGCGGCACTTTGCGTGTAGTGAGGATCCAAAACGGCGGAAAAATCGTCACCTGCGCGCGGTTTCCGGACACAATAGAGGAGAAAAACGATGACGAATGATGCGCTGAAAATTTTTCGGTTTTTGAGGAAAAAAGAAAAGGGCACGATGGAGATACCGCCTTTGGAAAAGCGTCCGCGCCATATCGCCTTTATCATGGATGGAAACGGACGCTGGGCGCAGAGGAGATCGCTTCCGAGGAGCGCAGGTCATGCCGCAGGCACGGAGGCGCTTCGCGAGATCATCAAAGCGTGCGATGAATTGAAAATCGAAGTCATGAGCATCTATGCTTTTTCCACGGAAAACTGGAACCGGCCGCAGGATGAAGTGAACGCGCTTATGAAGCTTATCACGAAATACTTTGTTTCCGAAATCGACGAGCTTCATGAAAAGGGCGTCCGGATCAAAATCCTGGGAGAACTTGACAGATTTCCTGAGGAGCAAAGGCTTGCCCTTGAAAAAGCCATGGCAAAAACAAAGGACAATCAGGGACTCCGGCTCAATATTGCCCTGAATTACGGCGGAAGAGCTGAAATTGTGAAAGCGGCAAAGGCGCTGAGCGAAAAGTGCATGAAGGGCGAAATGAAGCCGGAAGAGATTGATTATGATGCAATCTCCTTGGAAATGTACACTTCCGGCGATCCGGACGTGGATCTTCTCGTCCGAACGAGCGGAGACATGCGCCTTTCGAATTTCCTTCTCTGGCAGACATGGTATGCTGAAATCATCTTTAATCCCCTGTGCTGGCCGGACTATAACCGGGCGGCGCTGATTAAGGATTTGAACGAATACGCCTTACGCGACAGGCGCTTTGGACGGGTGAAAACAAAATGAGACGGGTAGCTGTACTCGGAGCCACGGGCTCCATCGGAACGCAGACGCTTGACGTAATTGAGAAAAACCCCGGAAAATTTAAAGCCTGCGTGCTGTCTGCAAGCACGGATGCGGAGGGGCTGTTTCGCCTTGCGCGCATTCACAGGCCGGATGTATGCTCCCTGATCCGGGAGCCTGAATCGATTCCGGAGGATTTGAAAAACATCGAATGGTTCTTTGGTCCAACAGCCACGGAGGATGCGCTCAGGGCGGGCAAGGCGGATGATGCGCTTTGCGCCGTGGTCGGAATTGCGGGACTCAATGCGGTTATGTGCGCGCTGGACGTATGTGAAAGAGTGCTTCTGGCCAATAAAGAAGCGCTGGTCACGGGCGGAAGCCTTGTTATGGAAAAGGCGAAGCGCTTGAACAAACGTCTTTTGCCTGTAGACAGCGAGCACAGCGCCATTTTTCAGTGCCTGGAAGCGGCAAACGGAAACGAAGCCTTACGCATTATTCTGACCTGCTCCGGCGGCGCGCTTCGCACTTTTACCAAAGAAAACATCGAAAACGCGTCTGTTTCGGATGTCTTAAAGCATCCCACGTGGCGCATGGGCGGTAAAATCACGGTGGACTGCGCATCCCTTATGAACAAGGGACTTGAAGTCATTGAGGCGCATCACCTGTTCAGCATGCCCGCCGACAGAATCGACGTGGTCATCCACCCGCAGAGCGTGATTCACTCGATGGTGGAGTTTGAAGACGGCGCATGCCTTGCCCAGCTCGGGCTTCCCGATATGCGCGGCCCGATCGGATACGCAATGGGGTATCCGGAAAGAATCAGTTATAACGGAAAGCGGCTTGATTTCAAAACCCTTTCCGCACTCACTTTCGATACGCCCGATACCGATCGCTTTCCGTGCCTTTCGTATGCGTATGAAGCGCTTGAAACAGGAGACGGCGCGCCGGTTGTCTTAAACGGCGCAAACGAAGAGGTTGTCGGCGCATTTTTACGGGGGCAGGTGAAATTCGGCGAGATTCCGCGCGCCGTCAGATACGCGCTGGATCATGCAAAGTATTATCAGCCCCGATCCATCGACGAAGTTTATGCGCTCGATGCACAGGCCAGACAGCTTGCGCGGCGCGCGCTTGGCATGTAATATTTCTCGGAGGCTTCAAATGCTTAATATCGTTTCAATTCTTGCGGCGCTGATCATTCTGGGCGTCGTGGTTACCATTCATGAATTCGGTCATTTTATCGTCGGCAAATTAAGCGGTATCGCCGTAACCGAGTTTGCCGTGGGCATGGGCCCGAAACTCATTTCATGGCAGGGCAAGGAAACCAAATATTCCATCCGTATTCTGCCCTTGGGCGGATTTTGCGCGTTTGTGGGCGAGGATGAGGACAACCCGGATCCCCGCGCCATGAACAATCAGCCTGTGTGGAAGCGGTTTTTGACCGTGTTTGCCGGCCCGTTTATGAACTTTTTGCTTGCGTTTATCATGGCGGTCGTTCTGATTGCGACAAGCGCCATTCCGGATCCCTATTCCATCAAAACCGTTCCCGTGCTTTACAGCGTCGAGGAAAACATGCCCGCAGGCCGCGCAGGTCTTCAGGCGGGGGATCGGATTTTGGAGGTGGACGGCGAAGCGGTTTCGTCCGACGATGCGGGCGTGGAGCTTTTGAGAAGCCGCATCATGGAAAAGGAAGAGGGCGGAGCGCTTACGCTGACCGTTTTAAGAAACGGCGAAACCATGCTCGTTTCCTTAGCGCCCGAATACAGCGAGGAAGAGGGAAGACCCTTGATCGGCATCGTGTTTGCGGCGCAGTATGAGGAATACAATGCAAATGTCATTACTGCCGTTCCCGAAGCGTTTGAGCTGCTCGGAAAAACGGTTGTCAACACCGTTGCATTTTTAAAGGACATGATTTCAGGCTTGATTCGCGGCGCGGGCATTGAAGAAGGAAGCGTTGCGGGCGTGGTCGGCATCGTGTCGAGCGTATCAACGGACGTACAGGCGAGCTTCTCCGGCGGATTTGTGACAGGCGTTTATTCCATTATGTTCTGGCTTTTGAACATTTCTCTGTCCCTCGGTATCATGAATCTTCTGCCGATTCCGGCGCTGGACGGCGGACGGCTGGTGTTCCTTGCTGTTGAGGGCATCAGAAGAAAACCGCTGAACCGCGAGAAGGAGGCGATTGTGAATCTGATCGGCTTTGCCGTTTTGATTCTTCTGATGATCGTCGTCACCGTTTCCGATGTCCGCGGACTGCTCAAATAACGAAGGGGCGATTTTGCCATGCTGACGTTCAACTTTCACACGCATACCATGCGCTGCCGCCATGCGTCGGGCGAGGACAGGGAATATGTCGAAAACGCGATCAGGGGCGGTATAAAGACCTTGGGTTTTTCCGATCACGCGCCGTATGTTTTTAAGGATGATTATTATTCCACCTTCCGCATGTATCCCGGTGAGCTTGAGGAATATGTAAAAAGCGTAACGGCGCTCAAAGAGGAATATGCCGGTCAGATTGATATTCATCTGGGTCTTGAAGCGGAATATTATCCCGAGTTTTTTGATGCGTTTTTGTCGCTCATCCGCCCGTTTCCGATTGAATATCTGATTTTGGGGCAGCATGCCACCAAAAATGAAATGGACGGCGGATATTACGCCGCGTGGAAAACCAATGATGAAAACAAACTGTTTGAGTATACCAATCAGGTTGTTTCGGCGATTCACACGGGCGCATTCAGCTATGTTGCGCATCCGGATGTGATCAATTTCCGTGAAAACGATAAAGCCGAAGAAAAAGCGTGGAAAATGATCTGCGAGGCTGCAAAGGAGAAAAACGTTCCCCTTGAAATCAATTTGCTCGGCATCCGCGGCCGCCGCCATTACCCTTACGCGGGATTCTGGAAAATCGCGGGTGAGACCGGGGTTCCGGTGACAGTGGGCTCGGACGCGCACAATCCGGCGGATGTATGCGACAGTTTATCCTTTGATACAGCCATGCTGATGGTCAAAAAGTACGATTTGAATTATGTTGGCATGCCGAAACTGATCAGCCCCAACAGGAGTGAACACAAATGAGCACAAGAAAAATGATGGTCGGAAATCTGCCTCTCGGAGGCGGAGCGAAAGTTACCGTTCAGTCGATGACCAACACCGATACGAGAGACAGCGAAAAGACGCTTGCGCAGATCAATGCCCTTTATCAGGCGGGCTGTGAAATCGTGCGCGTCAGCGTGTATGACGAGCTTTGCGTAAAGGCCGTCCGCACGCTCGTGGACAAAAGTCCCGTTCCGCTGGTTGCCGACATTCATTTTGACCATAAGCTCGCCATTGGCGCGATTGAAAACGGAATTCACAAAGTTCGCATCAATCCCGGAAACATTGGCGGCAAGCAAAACGTCAAAGAACTGGCGGATTGCCTCAAAATGCATCCCATCCCCGTTCGAATCGGCGTCAACAGCGGAAGCGTCGAAAAGGAGATCCTCCGCAAATACGGCGGCCCCACGCCCAGGGGCATGGTGGAAAGCGCACTGAACCATGCGCGCCTCCTTGAAAAATACGGATACACCGATCTTGTGCTTTCGATGAAGTCGTCCTCCGTTGCGGGCACGGTCGAGGCATACAGAATTGCAAGCAAAGAAACCGATTATCCTCTGCACATCGGCGTAACCGAAGCCGGAACGCCCGGCATGGGCACCATCAAAAGCGCCATCGGCATCGGAAGCCTTCTTCTGGACGGCATCGGGGACACGCTGCGCGTATCACTCACGGGCGATCCCGTAAACGAGGTTTATGCGGCGATTGAGATTCTGAAAGCAACGGGCATCCGAAAAGAGGGAATCAACATCGTTTCCTGCCCGACCTGCGGGCGCACTGTGATTCCGGTGGGCGATATCGCCGAGCGCGTGAGACGTGAAACCATGGACATCAAAACGCCCTTGACCGTCGCAGTCATGGGCTGCATCGTCAACGGCCCGGGCGAGGCGCGGGAAGCGGATCTGGGCGTGGCCGGCGGAAAAGACGGCGGCGCGCTGTTTGTAAAGGGAGAAAAGCCGAGAAGCGTAAAAGGCGATCTGGCCGAAGCGCTGATTGCGGAAATACGAAAAAGAGTAAACGGATAAAAACGAGGAACACAAGCTGGCAGGGACACTTTTCCCTACAGGATACGAAACGAATTATGGATGCAGGACGGCGGGAGTAAGCCTGCGCCCTGCACGATAAACCTTGGCCTTCCGTAGGGCGGGGGCTTGCTCCCGCCGCATTGTATGGCAGCATGAAATCACGAGAGGAACATTATGAGCGAAGTCTGGACGCAGCTTTTTAAAAATATCGACAATGGCCTTACGCAGTCGCTGACATTGGAACGCGTGACCGTATCACGTTTAACGGGCGGCCTGCGCGCTTTTTTCCTGTCGTCCAGAATTCTGACCGAGCGCGAAATCAAAACCGTTGAACGCGCCATGCGCGCAGGCTTTCCCGATCAGAAAATGGATGTGTCCGTGCGCTATCCTGCGCTTCATGAGGACGCGCTGAGGGACATCGACGCCTATAAAAACGTGATTCTTCGAAAAATCACCAAGGAAAGCCCGGGTTCCATGCCGTATCTTACGTGGAATGCGGGTCAGTGGCATTTTGACGAAAACAGAATCAAAATCGCCGTCAGCGCCAAGGAGGGCGTGGATTTTCTGCGTCTTCGCGGCGTGGACAAAATGATCGAAAAGGAAATCAAGGAGCTTTTTGACATCGAAGCGCCCATCGTGTTTGAGACGGTAGGCGATGAACAGGAGCGCATTCAGAGGATTGCTGAAAAAAGGCGCGAAGAAGAAGTGCGTCTTGCGCAGGCGGTCATCGAAAGCACAAATACGAACGCCGTGGAAGAGGACAATACGCCCACCGGCGTCATCCGCGGTCAGGAGTTTACCGATCCCATTATTTCCATGAAGGAGCTGACCGAGGACGCAGGCCGCGTTTCCCTCATGGGTGAAGTTGTCAGCATGGAAATGCGCGACACAAAAAACACCAACACAAAAATCCTCACCTTCACCATGACCGACTACGACGGAAGCGTCTCCTGCAAGGCGTTTTTACAGCCGAAAAGAGGCAAAACCGGCGTGTCGCTGGAAAAACAGATAGAGGGCGCGAAAGAATATATAAAGGAAGGCAAATGGCTGAAGGTTCGCGGCGAATATAAATACGATGAATATAACCACGCGCACATGCTGTTTGCAGACGATATCGTTTCTGCAAAAAAACCGGTCAGGCGCG
>JAZSFI010000506.1:0-4071 GCA_045532135.1 Clostridia bacterium
TGCGCCTGAAATATCGCTGCCGCCTCTTGAAAATGTTCTGACTTCGCCGTTCGGGAAAGAGCCGTAGAAGCCGGGGATGACCGCATACGCATGCTTTTTGAGCGTTTCGGACATAATTTCGTTTGTCCATTCGCTGGCAAAAACGCCCTGACGATCAAACTTCACGCACTCTCTGGGGTCGATAAAATCCCAGCCGAGGTATGCCGCCAGCAGCATACCGTTCAAATATTCGCCGCGGCTTGCCGCAAAATCGGGCGTGCATACACGGATGATTTCGCTTTCGGTCTGCTTGAGAAGCGATTCCATGTCGATATCGACGCCGAGCTCATTTACGATGTCCATATAGCGCGTATAGATTTTTTCAAAGATGGGCGTAACCCTTTCGCCCGCCTCCGCCGCCTGATAGCACTTGTAGAGAAGATCGGTCACTTTTTCGTCGTCCTTGAATCTTTTGCCCGGCGCGCTCGGCACTACATAGTGACGGTCGGGATCCATCAGAAGAATTTCCTTTACCTTTTTAAACTGCTTCGCGTCCGCCAGAGACGATCCGCCGAATTTTGCAACTTTCATACCCATTTTTTATTTCCTCCGCTTTAATCAAAACCTGCTTTTTGTCCATTATACAAAAACACGTGTCTTTCGTCAAGAGACACTTCTTTTGACCCTACCATTATAGCAAGGATTGGCGCAATCCGTAAGCGGGTAGAGAAAAAGAGTTTGTAAAAAGAAGGAAGTTAGCGGCGGGAGGCGAAACGCCTCCCCTACGATGGCCTCGAACCATCCCGTAGGGGACGGGTTTCCCGTCCCGAAAAACGATAGTATGTTTTTATCCGAGCGTTATTTTCTTGATCCTTCGCGCGCTTATGTCAATGATATTAAGTATAATACCGATTGACATGTATGTTTCTTGTGTTTATAATTATAATAAGGAAAGGAGTGTATTTTCTTATGAGAATCGGTATCAGTTCTTATTGTTTGGATAGATGCATGGAAGAGGGCAGGATGACCCTTTTTGACGTAATCGACTGGGCGGCCAAGTACGGCGCGGACATCGTTGAGCTTGTGCCTTTTGCGTTCACACTGGGTGATGAAAAGACAAAGACCATCGACACGGAATTCGTGAAGAAGGTTTCAAAGCACGCCAAGGATGCAGGCATTGCCCTTGCCAACTATTCCGTTCTTGCGGACTTCTGCAAAGAGGGCGAGGAGCTTCGAAACGAAATCGACAGAATCAAGTTCCACGTGGACATCGCCTCCGAAGTCGGCGTTCCCATGATGCGCCACGACGTGACTGCGTTCAGACGTCCTC
The DNA here is from genome assembly GCA_045532135.1 of Clostridia bacterium. Classification (GTDB taxonomy): domain Bacteria; phylum Bacillota; class Clostridia; order Christensenellales; family Aristaeellaceae; genus SFHK01. The sequence goes on from JAZSFI010000506.1 coordinate 1,310, forward strand.
TTGCGCAGAACACGCTCACCGATTTTGAAAGATGGATGCCCGTGCTCGTCGATGCAGCATCTGAAATCAGCGAATACGCAAAAAGCAAGGGCGTTTTCACGCTCATTGAAAACCACGGCTTCTTTGCCAACGGCTGCGACCGCGTAGAGCAGATTTTAAACAGAGTACATACCGGCAACTACGGCCTGCTTCTGGACACCGGAAACATCATCTGCGTGGACGAAGACCCGGTATCCGCCGCCGTTACGCTTGCCAAGCGCGCCAAGATGGTGCACCTTAAAGACTTCTACATCCGTCACCGCGATCCCGGCGATACCACTCAGTTCGACTGCGGCGGCCATTGGTTCCGTTCCCGCGCGGGCAAATATCTTCGCGGCGCGATCCTCGCTCAGGGCGACATCGATATCTACGCCATCATGAAGGCTTTAAAGGACGCCGACTATCAGGGCGACGTTGCCATCGAATTTGAAGGTCTTGAAGATCCCGAGTACGCAACCGGCGTAAGCCTTGCAAACGCGCGCAGAATTTATCAGGAGGTATAATTTCCGATGAAAAACATCATTCTCGCCTATGTTGTGGCAAGAAAGCTTTTCACCGTGACTCCCGACGACGCAAAGCGCCTTACCCACGTGAACATTGCCTTCGGCCTTGTGAATGAAGACTGCACACTCAACACCGTGCAGCTGGATGACATCGGCTATATCGAAACCATCCGCAAGTGGAATCCGGACATCAAAATCGTCCTCTCCGTCGGCGGCTGGGGCGCGGGCAACTTCTCCGAAATGGCGATGACCGAAAAGGGCAGAAAGATTTTCGCCGCCTCCTGCGCGGAATATGCCGAAAAGGTCGGCCTTGACGGCATCGACATCGACTGGGAATACCCCTGCAACGATTCCGCCGGCATCGGCTGCGATCCCAAGGACAAGGAAAATTTCACCTGTCTCCTTCAGGAGCTCAGAAACGCGCTCGGAAAAGACAAGATCGTCTCCATCGCTGCAGGCGCGGGCGCGTACTTTGTGCGAGACACTGAGATGGACAAGGTCGCCGAAATCTGCGACTATGTTCAGCTGATGACCTACGACATGCGAAGCGGCTTCTGCCCCGAGGCGGGTCACCATGCGGCGCTTTATACAAGCAAGGGCGACACCATGAACGCCAACACCGACTACACCGTAAAGATGTTTAACAAGGCAGGCGTTCCCATGGAAAAGATCGTCATCGGCGCAGCTTTCTATGCAAGAAGCTGGGACGGTGTTCCGAATGAGGACAACGGCCTTTTCAAGCCCGCAAAAACCCTCGGCGGATACGGCGCAAATTATTCCAAGCTCGTTCACGAATATATCGACAAAAACGGATATACCAAGTATTACGATGAAGAGGCCAAGGCGCATTACCTGTTCAACGGCTCGAACTTCATCAGCTATGAATCCCCCGAAGCCATATCGGAGAAGGCGAAATACGTAAAGGAAAAAGGCCTGCTCGGAATTATGTATTGGGAGCATTCCTGCGACGAAACCCATTCGCTACTTAAGATCATGGCGGACGAGCTTCAATAAAATAACATACCGTTCGATTTTCATAATCGAACAAATGTGCTATAATAAAAGCACAAAGAGGGAAAACGGCGGCCAAATGCCTCCCTTTGCACAAGGGAGGCTTCGGGACGGGAAACCCGTCCCCTACAATTAGGGCGATACATTTCGTTTATCTTGTAGGGGAGGCGTTTCGCCTCCCGCTTTTCCCCCGTTTTCCAATACAAGTTATCAATTACGGAGGCTACATTAAAATGGCGGCAAGCAAGACGGATAAAAACCAGATCACGCAGTCCCGAACGGATGAAGAAAAGAAGCGCGCGCTTGAAGTGGCGCTCAGCAAAATCGAAAAGGATTTCGGCAAAGGCTCGGTCATGAAGCTGGGCGACGCAGCGGACAAGATGAACATCGAAGTCATCTCCACCGGCTGCCTTCAGCTGGACATCGCCCTTGGCGTCGGCGGCCTTCCGCGCGGCAGAATCATCGAGGTATACGGCCCGGAATCTTCCGGTAAACCAACCGTTGCGCTGCACGCCATTGCGGAAGCCCAGAAAAAGGGCGGCACCGCTGCTTTCATCGACGCGGAGCATGCGCTCGATCCCGTCTATGCCAAGGCGCTGGGCGTTGATATCGACGAACTGTATGTCGCGCAGCCTGACAACGGCGAGCAGGCGCTTGACATCTGCGAAGCGCTCGTGCGTTCCGGCGCAATCGACATCGTGGTCATCGACTCCGTTGCCGCGCTCGTTCCCAAGCAGGAAATCGAAGGCGACATGGGCGACAGCCACGTGGGTCTTCAGGCACGCCTCATGAGCCAGGCGCTCAGAAAGCTTGCCGGCATCATCAACAAGACCAACGCCACCGCCATCTTTATCAACCAGCTGCGCGAAAAAGTGGGCGTAATCTACGGAAATCCCGAGGTTACCACCGGCGGAAAAGCGCTCAAATTCTACGCTTCCGTCCGCATCGATATCCGCAAGGGCGAGCCGATCAAGGACGGCACCACCGTCATCGGCAACCGCACCAAGATCAAGATTGTGAAGAACAAGGTTGCGCCGCCGTTCCGCACCTGCGTGGTGGACATGCTGTACGGCGAGGGCATTTCCCGCGAGGGCGAGCTGCTGGATCTGGCCGTTGAGCGCGACATCATCAAGAAGGCTGGCGCGTTCTATTCCTACGAGGGTGAGCGCATTGGTCAGGGTCGCGACAACGCACGCAAGTTCCTGAAGG
>JAZSFI010000228.1:0-3107 GCA_045532135.1 Clostridia bacterium
CTGGGCATCTGCCGCGGCATGCAGTCCATCAACGTCGCCCTTGGCGGAACCCTTACCCAAGATATTCCCTTAAAATACGGAACCAACCACCGTTTCAGCGGTTCACCCGAAAAATTCCACCACAAGCTGACCGTCAAGGAAGACAACATGCTTTTTGAAACGGTTCAGTCCGCCGAAATCATGACCAACAGCTACCATCATCAGGCCATTGAAACCCTTGCGCCCGGTCTTATTCCCACAGCCTATTCCGAAGAAGGCATCATTGAAGCCTTTGAAGCGCCTAAGGAAACGGAGCATTTCATCTTCGCCGTTCAGTGGCATCCGGAATCCACGCTGGACGACGACGAAATTTCCCTGCGCATTTTCGAGCTTTTCATGGATGCGGTTCACAGATATATGACCGTTCCCTGCCATCATCACGATTAAAACATAATAGTGTGCGGGCGTGTATTAAACGCCCGCCACAGCTTTTTGGAGAAAAAAATGAACAGCCAGCTGTACGATCACATTCAAGCGGAAGAAGCCTGCGCCCAAATTCACGGCTGGGATTTTTCGCACATTGAAGGGCGGTATGAAGAAGGAAACGATCTTCCGTGGGACTATAAATCAGAGATTCTCGCCCGCCTTACCCCCGGCATGAAGCTTCTTGATATCGATACCGGCGGCGGAGAATTTCTTTTGTCGCTTCGTCACCCATGTAAAAACACCTTTGCAACAGAAGGCTACAAGCCGAACGCCGCGCTTTGCGAAAAGACGCTTTCTCCCCTCGGAATTCATTTCAAAGAAGGAAACGCCGGAAAAATACCCTTTGAAGACAGCGCGTTTGACATGGTTATCAATCGCCACGGCGATTTTGACGCGCGCGAAATCCATCGCGTTTTAAAAAGAGGCGGCCTTTTCATCACTCAGCAGGTCGGCGCATACAACGACCGGGAATTGGTTTCCCTTTTCTACGGAGAAGACGCGCCCGTTCCTTTCCCCGAACAAACGCTTGAAAAAGCGAAAGCAAAATTCGAAAACGCCGGATTCGCCGTAAAGGACGCAAAGGAGCATTTCTCTTCCATCCGTTTTTTTGAAATCGGCGCACTTGTCTGGTTTGCCCGCATCATCGAGTGGGAATTCCCGGACTTTTCCGTTCAAAGATTTCTTCCTCAAATCGAAAACGCCCAAAGACGAATCGAACAAAACGGTTCCGTCTCCGGGCGCACGCACAGATTTTTATTGATTTGTCAAAAACTTTAGCCATTAAACGCTTTGACAGCTTCAAAGAAGGACAGGATGTTTTCCCACTTGGCATGCGGCGGGATGTCGCAGCCGGAGGAGATGATAAAATTGTCCTTGCCAGCCGCCGCCTTTAAAAGGGCGGTGGTTTCTTCATAAATGGATTCGGGCGTTCCGCCGGCAAACTGGCCTGCAGGACTGATGTTTCCAAGGCACAGCGCGCTTTCGGGTGCTTTTTCAAGCACTTTTGCCATATCAAGGCAGTCGCCGAAGGAATATGCAGCGGCGTTCAGAGAAAAAATATCGTCAAGCAAATCCATAACCGTGTTTCCGCAGTTGTGGTAAATAACGGAAAATTCATCCGTCTGAACGCTGTCAACAATCTTCTTAAAATATGCAGAAGAGAATTCCCTGTTCATTTTGGGCGACAGAAGGCCCGCAAGCGGCTCTGCAATCACAACGCCGTCGGCGCCCGCTTCCTTGAACGCGGAAATATAGGCGATCAAAAACTCCGTCGCCTTTTCAAGCACAGTGTGAACCGCATCCGGCTCATCATAAAGAAGATACATAATTTCGGTAACGTCCATGAGCCTTCCCGCGAGGGAATACGGTCCGATGCAGCCGGCAAACACAGGCTTATCGGCAATAAGCTGTTTGGCCTGACGGATGGCTTCGACATATACGCCGGTTCTGCCCGCGCCGACGGAAGGAACCTGAAGCGCGTCTGCGCCCTCTTCGTCACTAATCAGCTGTCCCGTGATCGTGGGTACCTCGTCGTTGGAAAAGCGCGCGCAGGCGCCGAAGGCCTCCGCTTCAACAGACAAATCCATAAAGCTGACGGATGCAAGAGAATCAGGCGTCAGGTCGTGAACGATCTTCATGGCTTTGGCCTGAAGGCTGCTGTCGCTTGTCAGCTCACGAACGGTGTTTTCCATTTTCTGAACGGCAGGAAACGAAAGAATCGGAAGCGCGCGGCGGTTTTCTTTTTGGGCCGCGTCCCACAGATATTGGCCTGTCTTCATTGTATATTTTCTCCTCGAAATCAATTTGAACCCGGTCTGACGGGTAAAATTATAGAGCAAAGAGGGAACCGTTCTCCCTCTTTGCTCTGTTAATGAATGGTTAGATTTCGGGAATATTGATTTCGATCTCGTGGCCAAGCTCAGCGGATTTGCAGATACCGTCGATGATCGCCTGGTTGTAGAGGATCTGGCTGGTGGGAACGGGCGCGGGATCGCCGTTTACAACTGCATCCAGGAAGGAGCGAACCTTCTTGTAGAACAGGCCCTTGCCGTCGTCCTTCAGAATCGGTACCTTTTCTTCCATGTGTACGCCGGCCAGATCGTGATAGAGGGTCATCTCGCCGCCGACAGTGCCGTTCCAGCACTCGGTGGAGGGAATGCGCAGGCCGCCCTTGGTGCCCATGATGATGGTGTCGCCGGGGGTGTCCAGATGCATGGCCCAGGCAATGCGGAAGTCGAGAACGATGTCGCCCTCAAGGCGGATAAATCCGGCTGCGAAATCGTCTACGGAGAAGCGGGCCGCGTTTTCTTCAGCGGTGTGGAAGCGATCGGCATACTGGATTTCGGGGTTGGTTCCGAAATAAGCGGACTTGTAACCGGTAACGGTCAGGGGCTTGGGATAGCCGATGGCGTTTAATACCATGTCGAGGGAATAGCAGCCGATGTCGCCCAGCGCGCCAATGCCGCCGGTGGACTTTTCGATGAAGGTGGAGTTCGGGATGCCGCGACGGCGTCCGCCGCCGGTCTGGATGTAATAGATCTTGCCCAGAACGCCGCTTTCAACGATCTTTTTGATCATCTGCATGTTGACATCGCATCTCGGCTGGAAGCCGATGGAGAGGAGCTTTCCGCTCTTTTTCTCGG
>JAZSFI010000012.1:0-8877 GCA_045532135.1 Clostridia bacterium
GACAGCGTTTTCCAGATCGCCGCACACGAGGACGTCGTGCCCGTTCAGGAACTTTACCACATCTGCCGCATCGCCCGCCGTCTTCTGAAGGACGAGCACTGCGTCGGCCGCGTCATCGCCCGCCCGTTCGTCGGCTCCGCCGGCAACTACGTCAGAACCGGCAACCGCCGCGACTTCTCTGTCGAGCCCTTCGGGGAGACCATGCTGGACGTTCTTCGCAAAAACAAACTGGATGTTATCGGCGTAGGCAAGATCGAAGACATCTTTAATCACAGGGGTCTTACCGAGTCCGACCATGCCGCCGGAAACGACGCGTGCATCGATTCCATGATCAAAACCCTCAAAAGGGACAACTGGAAAGGTCTTATGTTCGTAAATCTCGTCGATACCGACGCGCTGTACGGACACAGAAACGATGTGGACGGCTTTGCCGAAGCCCTCGAAGCCTTCGATTCCTATATTCCCGAAATTCTCGGCCTTCTGGGCGATGACGGCGTTCTGGTCATCACCGCCGATCACGGCTGCGACCCCACCTTCCCCGGAACCGACCACACGAGAGAAGAAGTTCCCGTCATGGTCTGGGGCCTGGGTCTTAAAGAAGGCGTCGACCTTGGAACCCGGGAGAGCTTTGCAGACGTGGCCAAAACCATCTGCGACGCATTTGGCGTAGAAAACAATCTGGACGGCAAATCGTTCTTTGATGAAATCAAAGAAGACTAAAGGCTATAAATGTAAAAAACTCCGGGCGCGGAATTTTATCGCTGCCCGGAGTTTATTTTTTATGTTTGGGCTTTATCTTTCAATATGCCCAATCGTCTTTCTGGCCATCTCGGAAAGCTTTACTCTGCCTACGCCGAAGATGCTTGTATCAAGCTGATCGTTAAAGGGCTTCACCCATTCAGGATCAATCGACCACGCGCCGTTTCGCATGCCGAGAATTGAGCCGACGGTTGCGCCGTTGCAGTCAGTGTCAAAGCCGGTTTCCACCGCCATGCAGATGGATGCGCCGAGGTCGCCCTTTCCATACAGGAGGGCGGCGGCAACGATTTCGGCGTTTGAAATCGTGTGGCACCAGTCGTGGGAGGAATGCTCGTTCCAGCGGGCATGAATGCCGGCAAAAGCGGCTTCCTTCGTCATGCCCTTATTGTAGTCGGCGATAATTTCAGAAATGGCCTCGTGAAGGCGGCTGGGTTTCGGAATTTCATTCAGGCCCGCCATAAGGATTTTTCCGATATCTGTTTCAACGGCCGCCTGTGCGACCATGGCGGATGCAAACATTTCGCCGTATATGCCGTTTTTGATGTGGGAAATGGAGGCGTCTCTCCACGCCATTTCCGCGGCCTTTTCAGGATTACCGGGATTGATGTATCCAAAATAGTCGCCGCGGATCTGCGCGCCGATCCACTCGCGGTAAGGGTTTTTGTAGCGGGCGGAGAAGGGCGGGCGGAAGCCTTTTACAAAGTTCACATAGGCCACGCGCTCGGCGGTGCAGTAGGCGTTTTTGCTCTGATATTCCACCCACACGCGCATGACGTCGTCGCTCGTAAAGTCGCGGCCATATCTGTCGATGAGCACCTGCGCAAGCGCCACATAATTGGTGTCGTCGTCCACGGGCATAGCTTCAACCTTGTCGGCGTAACAGCGGGTTTTCAGCGGGTATTTTGTGCTGGCCGCGCGCTCTTCGGTCACGTCGGAAGAGAGAATATAGCGGTGCATGGGAAAATTGCCGCTTTCCTTTAAGAGCGGATGAAGTTCATCCGTGCGGATGCCCTCGACCGTCTTTCCCAGAAGACAGCCGGCAACTCTTCCGAGCCACGCGCCGTAAACTTTGTCATACAGATCCTCGCCCGAGGGTACATCTTTATTCTCCGTCTCTTCCGGGCGGTTTCGAAGGGCGCGGATGGAGGGAAGATCATCCGGCTCAATATACTGATATCCTTCGCGGACGGGCGCATTTTGAACAATTTCATAGATCACATCCGCCAGCTTGTCTTTGATTTCACCATTTTCCATCTGAGCGGCAGCAGTAAAAAGACCTTCGTATTTTTGGATATCCTTTCCCTCTTCCACGCTCTGGCGGTATTCAACCGTGAGCTCCGATGCATAACTCTCCCATCCGTTTTGCATGCTGTAGTCCGGTTTGGGCGCAAAAACCGCCTTCTTTTCCGGCTTTACGCAGCTGAAAATCCGGCTTTCATCGTCCCCGGACGGATTGATTTCTCCGCTTTCATATTTCAAAAGCGTCTTCATGTCAATGCCGGTTTTTTCGGAAATTGCATATAAAGAAAGGGAATTTTCCCCGCGAAAAGCGGAGAAACGATCGGCAAACTTCACGCGCATGCGCCCCCTGTGTGTTTTTCTTTAATTATACATGAAGTATATTTTCCGGTCAACCGATACAAGAAGATTTGTGCGGATTGCAGTCATCCTTCGGCTGTGATATAATTAAAAAAAATCGAATCGGGAGTACCAATCATGAAAAATATATTCATACGTCTGATGGTGTTTCTGTGCCTCTGTGCACAGGCGGCGTCCGCCTTATCTGAAATCGCACAACCGACAATCGAGGAATGGAACGCTCTTTTCGGAAAAACCCTCGCGAATATTTCCTCCCCATATTATACGGAAAAGGGCAACATCAGCGCCAGAGCAGGCTTTACCGGACAATGCACATGGTATGCCTACGGACGTTTTTACGAAGTAACCGGTATTCCGCTTGAAACGGCGCTCCACGCAAAATATTGGCTTATACGAAACGATCAGGACGAGCGGCTGAATGTTTTGTATGGAGCAGATAAAATCTGCTATCCGTCCATTGCCGTTTCTGCTGCCGGTGCATATGGGCATGTCATGTTCATCGAATATGTTTCAGAGGAAAACGGAACGCCCGATATGGTGTACTTCACCGAATGCAATTGGGACGGAAACGGATATTATGATGAGGGTAAAGACGCCGTCCTTGTGCGCCTGCCGTTTGATCTGTTCGTCAAATTCCGGAAGCCCTCCGGATATATCGCGGCAAAGACGCTTGATTCATGAGGAGGTCAAGGGATGGCATCATTATACGATCAGCCGGATTTATACGATCTGACGGACAAAGAAAGCAAAGATGCAATCACATTCGGCCATTGGGAAAAACTTTTTTCGGGGAAAAACATAAAAACCGTGCTTGACGTAAGCATAGGAACAGGCGGACTTACGCTTCCGATGACAGAGTTGGGCATCACATTGTCCGGTTCGGATTTGAGCGAAAAAATGCTTGCAAAATGCCGCGAAAAGGCGAAAAAAAAGGGCGTGAGCGTTGAACTCAAGCCGTCTGATTTCAGATGCGTTTCAAAAGCATTCGACCATCGGTTTGACTGCGTCATTTCCACCGGAAACTCGCTTCCGTACGTGAACAACGAAGACATTCGAATCGCGCTTTATCAAATGGACGCGCTTGTAAAAGACGGGGGATATCTGTGTTTTGATACGCGGAACTGGGATAAAATCTTAAAAAGTAAACAGCGCTTTTTCCTCTACAATCCCGTTTTCAGAAATGGCGAGCGTGTAAACCTTGTTCAGGTTTGGGATTATCATGAAGATTCGTCCATGACCTTCAACATCCTTTATACCTTCGAAAAGGAAAGCAATATCTATCGCCGTGAGGAGTTTACGGAACATTATTTCCCTGTCAAACTTGAATACCTCAAAGAAATCCTGAATGAACTTCATTACAAGGATATTGAAATCACGCCGTTTCCCGTCCAATTCGGTGAATTCGATATTGACAAGACCGATTGGTACTGCATAATGGCGAAAAAAGCATAATAAAGACAGACACGGGACGGTTTTTCCGTCCCGTTGGTCTTTGGTGTGACGTATGAAGATTATATTTACAGCTTTATAAGCTCCGTTTTGAAAATGACATGAACCAAAATGAAGGTTGCCAGAATAAAGGCGCCCAGCGAAACAACCGCCGACAAAAGCGTTCCGATAACCGCAACCGGAATTGCGCCCAAAATGGCGATCAGGGGCGCGGTCAGGCCGCCGACGCCTGCGGCTGCGCTTTGTTTTACGACATAAACCTCGTTTTCCCAGTCAAATCGGGGAAATTTCGTGTTTATGAAAAGCGCCCATGTGCAGGAAAACACATCCAGAACAAAAGGCGTCAGAATCATGACGACCGCATACCCTGCGTTCGGTGAAAGCGCAATTACCGTCAAAACGGAAGAAACAATAAGAAACGGTGCATGCAGAAGAACGCTCATTAAGATCTTCGCGCCCATAAGATGTTCCGTCCGAACGGGCAGCGCCTTTAAAAGCCACCACGTTTTTCCCTCCATCGACAGAGAAACCGCGCTCGGCGGCATAAGCGAACATATAATTCCGATCAGAAAGGCGCAGATGAGCGGAAAATTTATGTCAAACGGAAGAATCGTTACAACCGCTTCAGCGCCGCCCGCCATAAACATGACCGCCGCGCCCACCGCCATGACGGGAGAAATGATTGTGTTTAAAAGATAGATACCGGAGGCAAAATAGCGCTTGAATTCACGCGCAACGAGCGCGGGCATGACAGACGAGCTTTTAATGCTTTTCTCGGCGCTGAACGCCTTTCTTTCGCTTTTTGCAACCGAATGCTTTAAGACAAAGGGGAAAATCCGGACGGTTAAAATCACGGTCAGAGCGACCAAGGCAAGACTTGAACCGATCAAAGGCAAAAGCGGCAGATATTTTTGAACGGCAATTCCGCCGATCCATGCCGCCGGAAGATAGGTCTTTTCAAGCGACTTTAAAACAAGCTCCGTAACGCTTCTGATCGCTTCCGGCGTAAGCTCATTCTCTATTTTGGTAAGATAAGAGCTTCCAAAGAGAATTCCCGCAACAAAAACAACCGTAATCAGCGCCTGAATGACGGCGGTTTTTCGAAACGCCGAAGACAAAAGCGTGATGAGCGCGCCCAGCAAAACCGAAAGGCACATGGGAATCATGGGCATAAAAAGAACGGATACAAGCCACGCCGGATAAAAAAGGAAGGCGGGGCTTGAAAAATACGCATATACGCCGATCGCCGGAAGCGTAACCACGAAGCAGGCAAGCAGATTTTCAACGTACATGCGGATCAGGCGGCTGACCACGATGGAAAACGGATGAATGGGCAGCGCGCTTAAAAAATCAAAGCCGTTTTTGCGAAACAACGCGGAAGATGAGGAAAAAGCGCCGGTGAAAAGGAGCACAAGGCTCACAATCGACGTAAACAGCGCGGGCACGGCATGCGTAAGCCCCATCAGATGCAGTCCGTAGGCGTAGCCGCCCGAATATCCGAGAAAAACAACGATGGCAAAAAACCACACGCATGCAAGCAGGCAGATTCTGCGTTTTTCCTTTTTGTCGGTCGTGTATTTCAGACGGTTAAGCCCATACAGATTCAGATTTTCAAGGCGCGTGAGAAGCCTGATTTCTCTAAGCATCCACCGCCACCTCCATAAAGATGTCCTCGAGCGTCTTGCCCTCTTTGACCACTTCGTCCATATCGCCGGATGTGAAGATTTCGCCGCCGTTTATGATGGATACGCGGTTTGAAAGCTTTTCGGCCACCTCCAGAACATGCGTCGAAAACAAAATCGCGCCGCCCTGATCGCAGATTTCCTTCATAAAGCCCCTGAGCGTCACGCTGGCCTTGGGGTCAAGCCCGACAAACGGCTCGTCCAGAATGAGGAGCTTGGGATTATGGAGAAGCGCAGAGATAATGGTGAGCTTTTGCTTCATGCCGTGGGAATAAGTGGAAATCAGGCTGTTCAGCGCGCCGGTAATTTCAAACGCTTCGGCGTATTTCGAAATTCGCTTTTTTCGGTCGTCTTTGGAAATTTCAAAGACGTCGCCGATGAAATTCAAAAACTGGATGCCGGTCAGATATTCATAGATGTCGGGATTGTCGGGAATGCATGCGAAAAGCTTCTTGGCCTCGATGGGGTTTTCTCTGACGGATACGCCGCCGATCAGAATTTCGCCCTCATCGAACGCATGAATGCCGCAAATCGCCTTAATCAGCGTCGTTTTGCCCGCGCCGTTGGGGCCGATAAAGGCGTGGATGTCGCCGGGGCGCACGGTCATTGTGATATTTTTAACGCCCTTGTTTGAGCCGGGATAGAGCTTGGTGACGTTTTTGATCTGAAGCATGGATTATTCCTCCGCGTCCTTCTTTTTATGCACTTCGATGCAGAATCCCTTGTGCCTGCAATGGGGGCAGGTCAGATTGCGCGTTCTGAGCGTATGGCGGGCAAAAAGCATTTCCCGTTTGCCGGGCGCAAAAACCGCATGGCATTCAGGACAGATGTAATCGACGCTTTTGATGTAATAATACATAAGAAGCATGCATCCCAGAAAAAAAACGGGAACGTACAAAATGATCGGAAGCCACACGCCCCTGACAACGCCCAATAAACCAAACGCCCACTCAAGCGCCTCCAAAGCGAGGGCAAAAATCAGCATTTTGGCATACAGCCTTCGCAGTTTTCGCTTGCTGTCCATGCGACAGGCGATGTCATGAACAAAATTCAAAGAAAAATTGCCCGCAGAACGCATTTCGCGCTCAAGCGCTTCCAACTGCTCCAGCTGCTTTTGCCGCGCTTGGATTTCACAGGACAGCTCTTTTTTCTGCTCTTCAATCAAAAGCGAAATCACGTTTTCCGGATGCTCCATGCCGACGAGCTTCTGGATGCTCGCAATCGGAAGCCCGGCTTCGCGCAAATAACAAACGGCCTTTAAACGCCTTATGTCGTCTTCCGAATACATTCTGCGCCCGCCTTCGGTAAGCGAGCTTGGCGAAACCAGATTTTTCTGATCGTAATACTGAACCGTGCGCACGGTGACGGAAAGCATTTTTGCCGCCTCCCCCGTGCTGTAAGATGGCATAACCAGACCTCCTTTCCCGAGGAGTATACATGATAACGCTGCGTCACAAGCAAGCTATTTTTGAAAAAACGAAAAAATTACGCCTTCAGCATGTATCTTTCAAACACTTTTATAAGCCCGTCCGCTTCTTTGGGCGCGTATCTTGGAGAGATGGCAAGGGAAACGCAGTCAAAGGGCGCATCCGCCTGATAGCATTCGCCCGTCCTGTATTCATAATAAGGAACAACGGGTTCGGGCCCGAATCTGGCTTCAAAAAGCTGGGGAAACGCGGATCTGAACTGAATGGCGGGGTCGATTGTATCCGCCAGCATTTCCCTCGGAAAATCCGGCTTGGATTTCGGGTTTCTGACATTTTCAAGGCGGTTTATCCAGCGAAAACCGATGGCGAAGGATAAATAATTGGCCTCATTCAGCTGCACCTTTTCGCGGAATTCCGTAAGCTGAACGCGCTTATCAACCGGACGCGAAAGCACGTTGTGCCTGACAAATGGATATCCCTTCTGGGTAATGCCAAGGTCGGTGTGCGCGTCGATATGGGTTACGGAAAAAGGCGCGGCCAGGAAATTTTTGTCCATCAGATCCTTCCAGAAATCAAGCGCTCTATCGTGCGTTTCAAAAACGCGTCCGGGAATCGGACGCGTTTTCGATAAAAGCAGGCGCGTTTCAAGAAAGGATACGACGTCTTCCTCTTTCCACGGCTCCCGCCCTTTGACGTCAGGCCTTTGCCCCACGTCCGCAAACGGGCATACATCGTTTAAGAAAAAATCAAGATCGATATCCAGTACACGCATCATCTGTACATATTCCCTTCAATCTCTGTGGGTTTTGTGCGTGGGGTACATCTGCAAAAATGCCTTTTCCTCTTCCTCCGTTTCCGGCAAAAAAGGCATAAGGCCCGTCATATCGGTGGATGAAACGGTAAATTCGCTTCTCATTGCCCGCGGGAAACGCTTTCTTCGGACGGATTTAAAGTTATTTGACATGCCGTCTCCTTTCCTTCTGCGGCCGCCTTTTTTCCCGTTTCCTTTGCGCAGGACGCGCCTGCAGACAGCAAAAGGAACAGAAGAGGCGTTGTAATCGGCTGATTTACGGTGACGATGGAATGAACAAGATACGTTGCCGCCGCTGCGAACGCCGCCGCCGCATAAGGACATTGTTTCATGGAAACGTAAAGCGTATGCATGCCGCCAATGACAAAAAGGAGATATCCCAAAAGACCCAGCGCGCCAAATGTCAGAAGATATTGGATCAATTCGTTATGGGCATTGTCAAAGGAAAGATTGCAGTAGGCGATGATTTCCTTCCCGTAGGAATCGTTGAGCGGCTTTTTGAGAAGATCGGGGCCAAAGCCGATCAGCTTTACGCGAAGATCGGACTGATTGTACAGTTTCATGCATCTGACCCACACGCCGCCTCTGTGCGTGCCCCATTTGTCTGAAAAGCGCAAAAGCTTCAGTGCGCCCGTAAGCTCCTTTTCCGTATTGATAAAGGAGTAATAGACAAAAAGAACAGAAACAATAAACACGGCCGTGATAAAGGCAAACCACAAAAGCCTTCTGAAAAACCGCGCGGTCTTTTTTGAGATGACCAGCTTTTTGCTTTTTCCGATTGCGTAGGACGCGCACAAAAGCACAAGCGCGCAAGCGCCCATCGCAGATGGAAATCTGACCAGGTGTTCCTGCATGCTCTTTTCAAGCGTCATATAGCCGCCCGGATGCGCCTCTATAAGCACGGAAACAACCACCAAACCCGTCAGCTGCGCGGCAATGGCAAAAAGCGCGCGTGAAAGCGTCCTGCGCGAGGAAACGCCGAAAAGCATGCACGCAAACACGGAAAACAGCATCGCAACCAGCGCGCCGTCGGCGCGCGCAGCCACTACGGCGGCGGCGCCCACGCCAATCGCCGGGAAGCACAAAAAGCAAGTCGGAGGCCAAGCGGTCTTAGGAAGACAATTAGGAAAACCAACTCCTTGGGTCACAG
>JAZSFI010000538.1:0-4384 GCA_045532135.1 Clostridia bacterium
CAAACGACTGTGTGGCATCCTCGGTCTGTTCCCTCACTCTCTTTCGATAAGCCGAAACACATACACTCAAAACTACGATTGCGGCAGCTGCCGCGATTAAGATAAGCCACAAAACCAAACACCTCCAATCTTAAATAACGCGCGGCGTTTCATCCGCCCGTTTATTTTTGCTTCACTCAACCACTGCCATGATTATACTACCATTGTCCTGCTCAGTTTTGTTTTTCGTTTCCACCGCATGGACAACCCCTTCGGCAGCGATATCTTTTTTCGCCATCAGAAGCGAAAGAAGCTCTTCCTCATCCAATGTTCCCGTAATCCCGTCGCTCATCAAGGCGATTCTGTCGCCCTTCACCAGCGTAAACGGCTCCGTGCATGCATCCGGCAAAACCGCCGCGCTCGATCCCACAAACGTAATCAAAGCGTCTCGCAGCGCGCTTCCCTGCACATCCTCTTTTCTCAGGTAGCCCAGCGCAACATTATCATCCAGTCTCGTGCCCATCACCTGCAGCCGGTTGAGCCAAATCAGCCCGTTGTTTCTGATCAGTGCAAGGCGGCTGTCTCCGACGGAAAGAAACGCGCATTTTTTCCCGCGGATCAGAACGGCGATCAGGGTTGATCCGCCTTGCTCCTCCGCATCCTCGTTCATGGCCGCAGCCTTCTTTTGCGCCGAATCAAAGCAGTACATCAAGGTTTTCTGCATTGATTCCGCCGGGTCGATCTCAAGAAAGGCTTCCTGCATCGATTCCGCCACAAGCCGGCTGAACAGATGCCCGTTCGCCATGCCGCCCATGCCGTCGGCAAGAACCATCAACAGGCCTCTTTGCGCATATACACCGTTGGGCGACACGCTTATGGTATCTTCCTGACGGTCTCGGGCTCCCAGGAGTTGAGCCTTTCTTACTGTGTATTTATATCGAGACACGTTCCAATATCTCCTCCTGTTCCTTATTCTTGATCCCCATTTTCCCGCTCCCCCGCCGGCATGTCTTTAAACCGCCGGCAGGGAGGCAGGAAATCATTGCATCAGTTACCTCAGCTTCGCATCCGGAAACTCCTTCAAAAGCTGCTGAACAACAGGGTTTTCGGCATTACCTTTGATGGTTTTCAGATTGCAGCCATAAAAAGCATGTCCCCCATGACATTTACACTATCGGGAATGGTGATATTTTTTAAATTAATACAATTGAAAAACGCACTTTCTCCAATATAAAATACTCCATCGGGAATCTCTATATCAGTAAGTTTCTTACAATTGTAAACATCACAAAAAATGGTTGTCCAGCATGCCCGCACCGTTTGTACGGAAGTGATTGTCATGGCCGCACTTGGGGCATATCAGCTGATCGCAGCTTGTAAGCTCCTCCATGCAGGCAAAACAATATTTTTTCGCGCCGTCCATCTGCATTGCGAACACCCTCCACGAAAAGAACGACTACTCCCGCCATCCCAATTTCTGTTAACATACATTTTATCACACTAACAATATCCTATCAAGCGTTTTCTCCGTTTTTACCTATCAATAATCTATTAAGAAAATTACCAAAGTAAATGTCGAAATGACATTTACTTTGGTAATTCATTTCATATTGTGCTTTTAATGCCTCTTGCTAGCCGTTATAGCCGATCAGTACTCAAACGCCCAGATCAGTTCACCATTGAGCGTAAACAGGTACATTCCGTTTTCGTTTTCCGCCTGCAAAAAGCCTTTTTCGGGGACGATTACGGAGGTGTAGTCGCATGCGAGGATTTCGCGGCCTGTCTGATCGACCACGCCCACCCGATAGCCATCCACGGTTTCATTGCCTTTTACGAACGTGAGATAGACGTTTTCATCGTCACTTGCAAGCTCGGAAAGCTCCCGGTATCCGTCCAGCGCGCGGTTTCCGAAGCTGTCCGCAAGGAAGGCGTTTTCCTTATCATAGCCGATGGTATAGCCGCCTTCGATCGGGAACAGATAGCCTTCGGGCGATACGGAAGCGATTTCGTTGCCGTTCAGATCAAATTCCGTCACGCGGTCTTCAAAGTATGCAACGACGCTGTTTCCCGATATGG
This sequence comes from Clostridia bacterium, assembly GCA_045532135.1. Classification (GTDB taxonomy): domain Bacteria; phylum Bacillota; class Clostridia; order Christensenellales; family Aristaeellaceae; genus SFHK01. The sequence continues at coordinate 2,056 of JAZSFI010000538.1, forward strand.
CGACGTATGCGCCCATGAGGTCCTGGTCGAAGGAATAGATTTTGTCAAACGTTTCTTTTGAGAATACGGCGACGCTGCCTTCGTAGTCTACGCAGGCAATGGCGAGGCCGTTTTCGCTTCCGATGTCCACAAAATCGTATTTGGGCGTGATCTGCCACGAACCTTTCTTGTCGATCACGCCGCTTCCGGAATCAAGCGTTGCAACGGCGAAACCGCCCGAAAACGCGTCCGCGTAGGCATACTGCGGGCGGATTTCCCACTGACCTTCAGGGTTCAGATAGCCGTATTTTCCGTTGTCCGTGGAAAGCGCGGGCGAAAGACCCTCGCTGAAATCCATGAGGAACGATGCAACCTTTACGCCCGTGGGCGAGACATAGCCGGTTTCACCGATCAGATACACGCCGTCCGGGGAATTGTCCCACACGTCCGTTCGAAGCGCAAGATATCCGCCCGCGCCGTTTGAAACAAGCCATGTGTATTCGTTCGGAACGACCACGTTTGCCTTTTCGTCCATTACGCCGTATTTTCCGTCCTGCTGAAACAGGATGGCGTTATCTGCGATTTTATGAAAGAGCGAAAACTTGCTTTCCGTCAGCATTTCGCCGCCCTTTGTCATGAGGGAAAATTTGTCCGTATCGGCGCTTCTCACGGAATAAAGTTCTTCCGTGATCTTGAAAATTCCGCTGAATACGCCCGGAATGCAGATGTTTTCGCCGTTTTCGGTAACGAGCGCGGAAAATGAGCCGTTCACGGCGATGAGCGCGCAGGCGCCCGGCATTGAAAGCATGAAAAGCGCAAGCATAAGACAAACCATTCGTTTCATGGGTTTCACCTCCCTTTAAGGCTTAAAATGAGAATTCAAACAGGCTTACCTGACTGGTTTCGGGAAGATCGTTCAGGCACCCAGCATTGGCAAGCGTTTCAACGACCGCCTTTCCGACTTTTCTGCGAACCATATCCTCGCGGGAAATAAATTTTCCCTCTTCCCGGATCTTGGTTAAGTTGATCGCGGCGTTGAGACCCAAGCCCGGCAGCGAAGAAAGTGGCGGCAGGATGTGGGTATCGTCCACCAGCAAAAACTTCTCCGCGTCGGATTTATACAGATCAACCGGGAGAACCGTAATTCCGCGAAGATTCATTTCGATCATGGATTCAAGAAGGCTGTATTCGCCGTCGTGGCGCTCTCTTTCCTCTTTTTCCATCTCTTCGATTTCCGTCATGCGGCTTTTGAGCTGAGCAGCAGAGCACACCATCGTTGCGCCGTTAAAGTCCTCGGCGTTTCGGAACAAAAAGCACGAATAATACGCGCCCGGATAAAACACCTTGAAATACGCAATTCGAAGCGCCATGGTGACGTAGGCAACGGCGTGGGCTTTGGGGAACATGTATTCAATCTTGCGGCACGCGCCGATAAACCAGTCGGGCGTGTTGACCGCCTCCATCGCCTCCAGCATATCGGGTTTCAGGTCGCCGCCCTTGGCGATGGCGCCCTTGCCTTTTCTGACGAATTCCATGATAGTAAACGCCATTTTGGGCTCAACGCCATAATCCATCAGCTGGTTCATGATGTCGTCTCGGGTGCAGATGGCGTGTTTAAGGTCGGTAAGTCCGGCCTTTAAAATGTCCTGAATATTTCCGAGCCATACCGCCGTTCCGTGCGAAAGACCCGAAATTCGGATGAGCTCCTCCATGGAGCTGGGGCGCGTATCCACAAGCATTCCGCGAACAAATTTCGTGCCGAACTCGGGAATACCGAGCGTGCCTGTGGGAACGCCGAGCTGTTCTTCCGTAAGTCCCAGCGCCTTGGGCGATGAGAACAGCGAAATAATGCTTTTAAATACATCCGGGTCGTTAAGCGGCACATCCTGCGGCTTAATGCCGGTTAAATCCTGCAGATTTCTCAGCATCGTCGGATCATCGTGCCCGAGAATATCGAGCTTTACAAGCACGTCGTGCATTGATGTAAAGTCGTAGTGCGTGGTGATGGTTTCACTTGTCACGTCGTCCGCCGGGTGCTGAATGGCGGTAAACTGATAAATTTCATAGCCCTTGGGCAGAACAACCATACCGGCGGGGTGCTGGCCGGTCGTGCGCTTGACGCCGGTAATGCCTCTGGCCAGTCGTTCGCGTTCGGCGCGGGGCGAATTGAGTCCCCGCTCCTCCTCGTATTTAAGCACGTAGCCGTACGCGGTCTTTTCCGCGACCGTGCCCATCGTGCCTGCGCGGAATACGTTTTCTTCACCGAAAAGGTCCTTGACATACTGGTGCGCGCGCGGCTGATAGACGCCGGAGAAGTTTAAGTCGATATCCGGAACCTTGTCGCCCTTAA
>JAZSFI010000355.1:0-3863 GCA_045532135.1 Clostridia bacterium
CGGCTTTGCACACCTTGCTAAAGTGATTAATGACGAAAAGGCTAAGGAACTGTTTGAACCTGTTCTTGAAAAAACATTGAGCTTTGCAAAATATCTGAATCCTTTCGCAAAAGGTTTGGTTATTGGCGCTGAGATTATGAAATTGGCTGTCGGAAACGAGATGGAATGCTTCCGGGAGATGATGGCAATGTCAAAGATCTCCGAGGCGCTTCAGAGCGCAATGATAAAAGCTAATAACGAAGCTGCTGCCATCAATTCAGCAGATGAACGTTATGAGACGATCAGAAGTTTTGTGGCCCTCGGCGAAGCGCTTACATATGCGCGCCTGCGCGGAGACTATTGTTACTTACTTGCTGAACAGCTGCAATTAATTAGAAATGTTATTATTGAACTTGAAGGAGACACCAGCAAATTACTACACGGCCCTTTTCGCATGAAGACGATCGTCGATATGGCAGAGAAGTATGAAAATTTCGATGAAAAAGCGAAGAGTATTGGAAAAATATACAAGTACTACGAGTATTTGGAAGAAAATATGCTTCGTACCAACAAAATACTCGCTGGAATTTTCCCGGATACACCCTATCAAGTGATTTTTACAGCACACCGTGCCTATACCGATGCAAAGGACTGCGCGTTTGCAGCGATATATGAACCGAATATAGAAATTGTAGGAAATAAGGAAGCAACGGATAAAATTAATTCTCCGGAAGGAAAAATCGGTGAAATCATGCGAGAAGTTCATTCGAAGGGATATGAATATGTAAAAAGCGTTCTGGACCGAGATGACAATGGTCTTTTTGCAAGGTTTTCTTTCTCTTTGGAATACATCGACTGTTTTGATGATGTTCTGTGCATGACATTTGCATATATGGGAAACACCAAAGGATCGGTATACTACAATGAAAAGCGCTGGTCGCTGATGTATGATATCAATACCGGAGAGATGCTGTATCTGACTGATATGCTGAATCCCGACAACAAGAAGGCGCGTAAGCAGCTTATTGAAGTTATTGCCAAAGCGATCGAGGAGCAGGAGGGCTGGGTTTATACAACCTTCGAAGATATCGCAGAGTGCGTTGTGGACAGAACCTTATATGAAGGTTATTACGATTTCACATATGTTCCTGTGTTGACAAAAGACGAACTTGTGCTTGAATTTCCTGCGGCATCGATTCTTCCAAATGCCGGAGGTGCGCCGCGAATTACAATTAAAAACAGCGAACTTGAAGGCATCCTAGCGCCTCGATACGTCCCTCGCGATAAGGAGTATGATGTTACGAACCTTTATTTCTTTTATCCGGACGGGAATAATTCTGCTCCGCAGGTTCTTAAAACGCATGGACAAGAAAGCCTTGAAGCGATTTACTGCGTAGAAGACGTCAGAGATGTATGCGTTCGAGAAATCCGATATGCAGAAAAATGGCCGGAAGATGTTTATGGCTTTGACGAGTATTCGGGAATTGTATTCTATGCGAATTTTATAAATGACGATCTTTATTGGATCCCCGAAAACGAATTCGGCAGCTATTCGGTAACCTTCAACGGCATCACGCAATATTGCATTCCTTTGATCCCCTAGAAGAATTCAAAAAAATGAAAGGTTGAATTTTGAATCAAATTACGATATAATCAGAGGACAAAAGAACGCAATAAGGGGAAATACGATGAAAAGAGTTTTTACAGTCCTTATGATTCTGACGCTTCTCTTATCCTCCGTATCCTGCTTTGCAGGTGGAAACGAAACGTCAAAACCGATCACGTTTATGAATTTTGTATACGGCGATTCGTTCAGGAACATCCGTAATACAACGCGAATTCTTTGCATCGACTTTAAATATGGAAATAACAATGCCCGCGTTGTCGCGGATGCGCTTTATGATTTTACAGAGCGGGACGACTTTACACAAAGAAGAAAAATTCCGAGCTGCTTTTTTGCGAGGACTTCGGAAACATTTAAGGTTGCCGGTCATGATGTCGGAACTATGCTGTGGTTTGTCTACCCGTTCAAAGACGGGATCATAAAGTTTGATGAAGCAGAAGCCGTTTTCTATGCCGGCGTTTATGAATTCCATCCTTGGGACGACCTTGTTTCGATTCATGAAGAAATCTTAGGAAAGCTGACGGTTCTCTACGGCGATCCGTATTATTCCGGCGGCAGCCTTGATGAAGCCATGGGCGACATACCGCTTAAACAGCATATCAAGCAAGGCTACAATGATGACAAGGAGAAATTCAAGCCCATTTATCATGTCTGGAAGTCCAAAGCGAACGGCGTTTATTTGGCGCTTGCTTTCTGGTATGATACGAACGTGAACGAATATAAGCTGAAGCTTTCATATGTTTCCGATTACGCTGAAGAACATTTTGAACAGATGGCGGAATTGGGCGTGTTCGGCGATAGTGTTGAAATTACAACAGGAAATGGAATGGAGGGACTGTAAAAAGGCAGGCTGTCTGCCATAAAGTAAACCATACTTGCGGATAGACGGAAATAAGCAAATTAAAAGGATTGTTGTCTTTGAATATAAGACAGCAATCCTTTGGTTTTTATCATATATGACTGGCGTACAACGATTGGTAAGCAAAATGTGTGACTTATCCAAGCGCATATATAAGCAGCATGAGAATAACATTCAGTTTATTCTTCCGTTTTTTTCGTGTCCGCCTTCCATAACAAAGTGCTGATAAAAGTTTATCAGTATGCGATCATGTCAATGCCCCTCTGCAGTGTAGATGCGTCAATAGCGCCTACAGCTTGCGCAATAATATGGCCTTCTGCGTTGATGAAGAAAGAAGTGGGCAGAGAATATGCGCCGTATGTCGCAGCGGCTTCTCCGGTAGTATCAAAAAATACGGGGAAAGAATAGCCGTTTTTCTCAATAAAGGCAGATGCAGAAGAAATCGTTTCGCGTCCGCCGTCTGTCATATTAACCATGACGAAATGAACATCACCGTCAAGCTCTCTGTACTTATCATTGAAATCAGGCATCTCGCTCTGGCACGGCCCGCACCAGCTTGCCCAGAAGTTCAATACAATGGGTTTGCCAAAGAAATTGCTGAGATGCACTGTGTTGCCGTCCTTGTCGTAAACGTGGAAGTCAGGCGCTTTGATGACTTTAGGCTGCTCCTGTCCACCTGTCTCGCTCTCTGTTGCCGGTTCATTTTCCGGCATTTCTTCGTGTGCGGGTTCAGAAGTGGGCAAAGGCGTAGTGTGAACCATCAACTGCTGCGTCGGAATATCCTTTCCCAACTGATTGTATAGCACATATGCGCCTCCGATTACAAGCACAAAAACCAAAATGATTACAAGCATCGTATTTTTATTCTTCATATAAAATCTCCTCATCAGCTGAGCAGGCTCAGCAGTCGTCCCAGTGTGCCGGATGCCATTAAAATGCCAATAAGCACAAGAAGGCACCCGCTTGCAATATTGATCGCCTTATAGTTACGTTTAATCCAGTTGAATGCGGATTTCAGATAATCGATGAGTACTGCGCTCATAATGAACGGGATTCCAAGACCCATGGAATAAGCCAATAGCATAAGCATGCCTTGTATTACGTGGCCTTGCTGTGAGGCCATCATCAGCGCAGAACCGAGAAATGCGCCAACGCAAGGCGTCCATCCCAAAGAAAAGATCATGCCGAAAACAAGCGCGGAGAAGAAATTCATATCCTTACTGATTGCATGGCGTTTGTTCCCTCTGAACAGATTGATATGAAATACTCCGAGAAAGTTTAACCCGAAGAAAATTACGATAAGGCGCGAAATGATATTCACAGCAGTCTGATGAGATTTGAGAAAGCTTCCGACAGTTCCGGCCAGCGCGTCGAGAATCACAAATATTATGCTGAAGCCTG
>JAZSFI010000180.1:0-12543 GCA_045532135.1 Clostridia bacterium
GACATGGCTACGATCCGACTTCACGCGGGCGTACACGGAGTAGTGCTCGATGGCCATATCCAGCTCTTCGTCGCTGAGATCGTCCAAACGGCTGCCCATGATGGCCTGATCCGGCTCGGTGAGCAGGCCCAGATCCCGGGCGATGGCGATGGCGGTGTCGATGTGGTCGCCGGTGATCATCACGGCGCGGATGCCGGCATCGCGGCACTTGTCCACAGCGTCCTTCACTTCGGGGCGCACGGGGTCGATCATGCCGGTAAGGCCGATGAAGCAAAGATCGTTTTCAAGATCGCTCGCTTCAAAGGAGGCGGGCTTTTTATCATACATGCGCTGGGCGCAGGCCAGAACGCGAAGCGCGCGGTCCGCCATCTGCTTGTTGGCAGCAAGGATTTCCTTTTTATAGGCGTCCGTCATGGGAACGGCTTTTCCGCCGGAAAGGTAAGAAGTGCATTTATTGAGCACAACATCGGGCGCGCCCTTCGTGTACTGGATGATCCCGCCCTTGTAATCGTGCACGGTGGACATCATCTTGCGGCCGGAATCAAACGGCGCTTCGCCCACGCGCGGATATTCCTTTTTCAGCTGATACTTGGGAAGGTTCTCCTTCGCCGCCCAGTTGATCAGCGCAGCTTCCGTGGGTTCGCCGGTAACAGCGCCATCCTCGCTAAGCTCCGCATCGCTGGAAAGCGCCATGGCGCGGGCAAGAAGGCTCTTATCCTCTCCGAAGAAATCCACAACCGTCATCTTGTTCTGCGTAAGCGTTCCGGTCTTGTCAGAGCAGATAATCTGCGCGCATCCGAGTGTTTCAACCGCAGTCAGGCGGCGGATGATGGCGTTTCGCTTGGACATATTGGTAACGCCGATGGACAATACCACGGTAACAACCGCAGCAAGGCCTTCGGGAATCGCTGCCACCGCCAAAGAAACGGCAACCATAAAGGAAGACAGCACGCTTTCAAAATTGAAGCCGCCCGCTCTTAACATCTGAACGACAAAAATCACGGCGCAGATGCCAAGCACCAGCCAGGTCAGAATCTTTGAAAGCTGGCTTAATTTGATCTGAAGAGGCGTTTGTCCCTCTGCGGCATTCTGAAGCGCATCGGCAATTTTACCCATCTCGGTATCCATGCTGGTGGCGGTGATGACAGCCTTTCCGCGTCCGTAAACAACGGTCGAACCCATGTAAACCATGTTCTTGCGATCGCCGAGCGGAATGTCATTCGTGTTTTCCCTGAGGTTGATGATGTCGATAAACTTCGTTACCGGTACGGACTCGCCGGTCAGCGCCGCTTCTTCAATTTTGAGGCTGGCGTTTTCGATCAGTCTTCCATCCGCAGGAACGGCGTCGCCCGCTTCCAACAGAACCACGTCTCCGACAACGAGATCCTCGGAGTGAATGGTTACGATTTTTCCGTCGCGCAGCACGCGGCTGGTCGCCTGAGACATTTCCTGCAGCGCCTCAATCGCCTTTTCGGCTTTGCTTTCCTGATATACGCCCAAAACAGCATTCACGATAACAACCGCAAGGATAATAATGACATCCGTAAAGCTTTCCCCTTCAACAACAGCCAGAACGCCGCTGATGGCCGCCGCTGCCAGAAGAATCAGAATCATCGGATCCATCAGTTGGCCGATAAATCTCTTCAAAAGCGAATCCTTCTTCGCCTCCTGAAGCTTGTTTTTGCCGTTCGTTTCCAGTCTTTTCGCCGCATCTGCGGAGGAAAGACCGTTTTCGGTGGATTTTACCTCGGCAAGCACGCCAAGCGCATCCATCAGATAGTGCTTCATGCTCAAACTCTCCTTTGATCAGATACTTACTGCGCCGCATAAATTACCATTATATATGCCTCTAAGCGTAACGCAATTACTATAAAATATATCAAGCCTGTTTTAAAAAGACAATCGCAAATCAACACTTTAGCTGTTCCTTTGCCGCAAAATCTAAGCAATATAATGACGAAAAATGGAAATCGAGCGTTGTACAGGCAATGAAGGCAAAAACAATGGATCCATGCGTTTTTGCAAAGATCCATATTCTTTGACCTTTATCAAATCTTATTCCAGCGTCAGATCGCCGAAGCATTCGGGTCTGTGAAAGTCGGGCTTAGGCGCTTCCACGTGGTTCCAAGTGCCGAAATGCGGGTGGATATTTTCGGAGCACTTATAGAAGTTGGCCTTCATTTGGGCGCCGGAGGAAAGATCACTTCCGTAGATGGTCTTGATGAACTTATTGGGAATTCGGTAGCTGATTGCCCAGAATTTGCCCTTATGCTCGCTTGCAGACACATCCATGCCTTCGACCAAGCCCTTGAACTTCGTGCCCATGCCGCGTCCTGCGCCGAGGCCCACATAGGGCACGCCGCTGGCGCTGACTTCGATGTTCATATAGCGGTCATCGATCTCGGGGAAGGGCTTTACGAAGAACTCAAGGCAGCTGTCAGTGCACTGGCGGGCGCTGATTTCGGTGATATTTTTGAGGATCGGATTTTCATCTGCGTACATGAGAACGATCAATCCCGATTCATTCCATCCCACGCGCGCAAACGCCGGGAAGGAGACAGGATATTTTTCCAGCCACGGATAATCGGTAATAGCCGCTTCATTTAAATTTTTGAACGCTTCAGGCATGGTTTCGGGGGTAAATTCTCCGTCAAATGCAATGGGCGCTGCGTCGTCCGGCAGGCGTTTTACAATGTATTCCATGGTGAAATCCTCCTTTACTGTTGTCCCTGCAAAAGGCACTCGAGCACTTCCCAGATGCGCTCAAGGTCGTCGTAGCTGGAATAGCTCAAAACGAGTTTTCCGGAATTGGTATCGCCGTTTAATTTGGCGCGGGTTCCGAACACGTCCCGGGCCATTTTCTCCAGCTGCTGAAGCTCAGGAATGCGCTTATCCTTCTTTTTAGGCGTTTCTTCTTTTTCGGGCTGTGCGCAGATGCGTTCCAGCTGGCGAACCGACCAGCCCTGCTGAACGGTCAGCGCGGCAAGCTTTAATTGCCTTTCGGGGCTTACGGACACAAGCGCACGGGCGTGACCGGCGGAAAGCGCTCCGGTTTTCAGCATCTCAAGAACGGGCTCCGGGAGCGTCAGAAGCCTGAGCATGTTGGCAACGGCGCTTCGGCTTTTTCCAACGACCCTGCTCGCGGCATCCTGCGTAAGATCGCATTTTTTCATCAGCGTCTGAATGCCCATCGCTTCTTCCACGGGGTTCAAGTCGTCTCTTTGAAGGTTTTCAATCAGCGCGGCTTTCATGCGCGTAATCTCGTCCCAATCGCGCACGATGGCGGGAATTTCGGTTAACCCTGCCATGCGGCTTGCGCGCCAGCGGCGTTCACCGGCAACAATCTGATATCTCGTTCCCTTTTTTGTCAGAATCACGGGCTGAATCACGCCCACGGCCTGTATGGATTCGGAAAGCTCCTTCAAGCTTTCTTCGTCAAAATCGCGTCTGGGCTGATCGCGGTTGGGGTCGATGTCCACGATGCGAACGCTTTGAACCACGTCGCCGGGCTGCTTTTCTTCCGACGTCAGCGCTTCGTGCTTATCATCGATTTCGCCGAGCAATGCGCCCAGACCGCGGCCAAGACCGCGCGGTGCGGTTTTCTTTGCTGCCATTCCCTGTTAACCCCCGTTTCGATCGATCAGTTCCTGCGCCAGCTGCTTATACGCCACCGCGCCCGGACATTTTGCATCGTATACATGAATAGGCAGGCCGTGGCTGGGTGCTTCTGACAAGCGCACATTTCTCGGAACCACGGTTTTGTAAACCTTGCCCTTAAAATACTTCTTGACTTCGCCGACCACCTGAAGGCCGAGGTTCGTTCTGCCGTCCAGCATCGTAAGAACCACGCCTTCAACGTCAAGCTGCGGGTTCAGATGCTTTCGCACCAGCGTCAGCGTGTTCATCAATTGGCCAACGCCCTCAAGCGCATAATATTCGCACTGAATCGGAACCAGCACACTGTCGGCGCATGTGAGCGCATTGAGTGTCAGCAGCCCCAGAGACGGCGGCGAATCAATAAAGATGAAGTCGAATTCATCCTTGATTTCCGAAAGCGCGTTTTTGAGGATTTTTTCCCGATCCTCCTCGCCCACCAGCTCGATTTCTGCGCCGGACAGGTCGATGGAAGAAGGAATAATCGAAAGGTTTTTGAATTTCGTCTGGCGAACGGCCTTTTTTGCCGTGGTTTCACCCATTAAAAGGGTGTACATGTTTTCGCCTTTTTTGCTGTTTACACCAAGGCCGCTGGACGCGTTGCCCTGCGGATCAATGTCCAAAAGCAAAACGCGCTTGCCTGCGTCCGCTGCGCACGCTGCCAGATTGACCGCCGTCGTTGTTTTTCCGACGCCGCCCTTCTGGTTGGCCGTTGCAATAATCTTGCCCACAATCGTGTCCCCCGTTATGTACATTTACAATTATTATACTATCGTACGGTAAAGAACACAAGCGTAAATGACGCAATAAAAGAGAAATCCCCCGCAGAGGATGATTCTGCAGGGGAGAGTTTGAAAAAAGGGTTTACAGCATCTGAAGAATCTGGTTTTTGGGCTTTGCGCCAAGCGACTGGCTGACCACTTTTCCATCCTTCACGACCATGATCGTGGGAATCGACATGATGCCGTATTCGCGCGCAAGTTCAAGCTCTTCGTCAATATTGACCTTTACAACCTTCACGTCGCTTCTTTCCTCAGCGATCTGCTCAAGCACAGGTCCCACCATGCGGCACGGGCCGCACCAGGGCGCCCAGAAGTCTAAAAGCACGGGTTTGTCGGATAAAAGAACCTCATTTTTGAAATTGTCTTTATTTGCATTAACGATTGCCATCTGTTGTTTCCTCCTTTGTTTTATGTGCCTATTATACCCAAAAGATCGCCTTTCTTCCGTGACGAGGTCACACAAAACAGGAAAAAACACTTCCATTGAATGATAAAGCGGGGCTGCTGCAAAAAGATTGCAGCAGCCCCGCAGAATATTTTTGTGAACCCTCAATTAATATGCGCCAAGCAGGCTCAGGATCATTTCGACCAGCATATCGGAGGTGAGGCGTTCGCCGTCAACGTGATCGAGGTTCTCGTAAACGGTTTCGTAAGATGCGTAAACGTTTCCGATTTCCATCTCCTGATCGCCCTGCGCAACGGACAGCTTCGCGGATACGGACGCGCCGTTTGCGTTTTCAATGATGGTTACGGGCAGATAGGCGCCGAGCTTGTAGCCGGGCTGATCGCCGATCGCTTCAGCAAAGAAGCGGACGGTCTCGTTGCTTTCGATCGTTGCGCCGGCTCTGAGAACCGCCTTTACGCCATCGATTACAACGGAGTCGCCGAGAAGCTCAATGGCAACTTCGTTTCCGGCCTGAACGATGTGCAGTTCAACGTCGAGCATCTTCTCGCCGCCGATCAGCGCTTCGGCAAACAGGCAGGTGGTGGCAGCGTCTTCCATCTTCAGGCCGATTCTGGCTTCGATGGGCGCTCCGGAAACAAAGCCGGTGAATTCAACATACTGCGCATTGCCGGTCTGAACCATCTTGCCCTCGAGGGTGATGGTGTTGCCGTTTGCGGTTACATCGAGCTTGAGGCTCTGTCCGTCAAATCCGGCAGCGGCATAGTAGCCCATCATGGTGTTAAGAACCGCGTCGAAGGTCATGTTGTTGTTGACATTCATGACGAACAGGATCGCGTCCATAACATTGGCAGGATCGGAGAGCATCGCACCGGACATACCGGCCTTTACGGTGGCGCCGGTGTTGGTTTCAGCTGCTTCGGCGTAAATTCTGTAGGTCATTTCGCCGTCGGAGAACTTGATTTCAAACAGATCCTCGGTGATCTGGAAGGTGCCGCTCTGCTTACCGTAGCCCTGATCAATCGAGAATTCGCCGCTGACATCGCCGGTCAGGCCGTCGGTTTCAACAGACGCGTTCAACGTGGCGGTGTTGGAACCGGTCTTTTCCGTATAGAGTACGGAAACTCTGTTGCCGTAGCCAGTGTTATAGAGGTTCAGCTCAATGGCGTTCTTATTCTTGCCTTCGGTCGTGGAGAGGAAGAACGTGGTGCAGCTCTTGGATGCATCATAGCCATAGTAGAAAGCGTGGGTGGTGTCGTTTCCGACCTGTACCTCGCCCTCGAGCTCGGGACCGGAATTCTTCATGCGAAGGGTTGCATTAAGGGCGTAGTTGGTGCCGTACTCGACCCAGTTGCCCTTGATGCGATAGGTGCCGGAGCCGGAGATGGTGAAGTTGGAGGTGATCTGGCCGCGTACGATCTGAGTCATTTCGGCATACAGCTCGCCGTCAACAAATTCGATGGAAGCCTTGAGGCTTTCGTTTGCGTTGGCATAGTTGACCTTGCCGGTGAGTTCGCCCATGGCGGGATCAAAGTCGATCGCGCCGTTGAAGGTCAGATCAGAGCCCGCGAAATCCCACTTGCCGTCGATGCCGTTGGCGTCAACAACGATCTTGCCTTCGCCGGAGAGTGTATTGGTGTCAGCATACGCTTCGCAGACGAATCCGCTGGCGTCAAGCTTACAGGCAAGGCTCGCATTCTGGCCCGCCGCATCGGCAGTCAGGGCGTAGGAAACGCCGTTGTCATTGGCTTCGTAAGTCATTCTGACTTCGCCGCCTTCGGGATTGACCACTACGTCCATCTTCATGCCGTTTTCGGAAACGGTGAAGGTTTCGGTCATGGCGTAGACCACTCTGCCGCCGCTGATGGTGGAGGTGTAATATTTGCCGGTCATAACGCCGGTTTCAGCGGAAACGTACAGTTCAAGTCCGCCGTCCATTTCGCTCTTGGCCTCGGCAAGCGCAGCCTCAACGCCGGAGGCCACTTCGTTCAGAAGCGCGGGCAGCTGGCCTGCATTCTGCGCCATGGGAACGCCCAGAACCTTGAAGATTTCAAGATTGGCAAACGCGTTCAGAACCGCGGTGTCAGCAGCAAGGCTCTTCAGGTATTCGCTGATCAGCGTAAATACCTTATCAATGCTCATGGCAATCTCAAGATCGCCGTTTTCATGGATCACGACAAGGCCCATTCCGCCGGCAAAGGATGCGAGGCGGTTGACTTCATAAGCGAGGATGTCGGCGAGCATGGCCGCGTCCTGCTGATAAGCGGGGCTGTTGAAGTAGTTCATCATGTCCATCATTTCGCTGCCCATCTGCTGGGAAACGATCATGGAAACGATGGTGGTGATCGCCTCGGCAAGATCATCGGCGCTGACAGCGTAGTAGCCGATCTGGTCGCCGCCGAAAACGAGGTCGTTTCCATCAGACTGAAGAACGAACTTGCCGAGCATGGAATTGGCAAAGGAGTACTGCTCGCAGCCATCCTCATCAAAGCCGATGGACAGGATGCCGTCCAGCTTCGTTCCGTCGAAGCCGTTCAGGTCAAAGGTAATTCGGTTGACTTCCGCAGTGGCAGTCATGCCAAGAAGCATAACGAGCGCCAGCAGCACGGAAAACACGCGCATTACGGACTTTTTCATGGTGTTTTTCCCTCCATTTTTATGTTCGTATATGTACGACAATATTATACTACCACAATGCTTTTTTTACAACTTGAAAAACCGTTCCGAAGAGTTTTTCTTGTTAATAAAGCGTAAAGGGCGGGTGTGCAATGCCCGCTCCGCGTCCGTTCAATCAACAAACGCGAAACCGGTCATCAAACACCCGCACAATATAAAGGAAAGAATCTTTATCCGTTCTTTGCAGCTTTGGCCCAGCTGTCCTTGAGAGGAACCACGCGGTTGAACACCGGCTTGCCCTTTTCGGAGTCGGGATCCTTTGCAAAGTAGCCCATTCTCAGGAACTGGAAGCGATCGCCCACATTGCTCTGGGCAATGGTCTTTTCAACAAGGCAGTTTTCAAGAACCTTGATGGAATCGGGATTCAGGCGATCGATAAAGTCCTTCGCCGGGGCTTCGACGATCTCGCCGTCCTCATTTTCGGCAGTCTCCGCCTCAATCTCTTCCTCATCGTTCATGATGGGCTCATACAAACGGCACTCGGCGGAAACAGCGTCCATTTCGCTCAGCCAATGGAGCGTGCCCTTTACCTTGCGGTTCGCGCCTTCAGAGCCGGATCTGGAATCGAGATCCACGGTGCAGATGAGCTCGGTAACGTTTCCGTTCTCGTCCTGAACAGCCTCTTCGCACTTGATGATATAGGCGCCCTTCAGGCGAACCTCGCGCCCGGGAGCCAGGCGGAAGAACTTCTTCGGGGGATCCATCATAAAGTCTTCCTGTTCAATATAGATGGTCTTTGTAAAATGCAGCGTGCGCTCGCCCATTTCGGGATGATCCGGATGGTTTTCGATGGTGATTTCGTCCACCTTGCCCTCTTCCCAGTTGGAGAAGGTGACCTTTAAGGGATTCAAAACCGCCATGCCGCGCGGCGCGGTGTTTCCAAGCGCCTCGCGAACGCAGGCTTCCAAAAGCGCGCCGTCCACGGTGGAGTCCGCTTTGGCAACGCCGACGCGGGCGAGGAAATCGTGAATCGCCTCAACGGGATAGCCGCGGCGTCTCATGCCGACAAGGGTGGGCATTCTGGGGTCGTCCCAGCCGGAAACATAGCCTTCCTCTACCAGACGGCGGAGGTAGCGCTTGCTCATTACGGTTCTTGTGATGTTCAGACGCGCAAACTCAATCTGGCGCGGGGGCTGCGCAAAGCCGGTATTCTGAACCATCCAGTCGTACAGGGGACGATGGATTTCGTATTCAAGGGAGCACAGGGAGTGCGTAATGCCCTCGATGGCGTCCTGAATGGGATGCTGGAAGTCGTACATCGGATAGATGCACCAGTCGTCTCCGGTCTTGTGGTGATGGCATCTCTTAATGCGGTAAATGGTGGGGTCGCGCATCAGCACATTGGGCGAAGACATGTCGATCTTGGCTCTTAATACGCGGCTGCCGTCTGCAAACTCGCCTTCCTTCATCCGGCGGAAAAGATCGAGGTTTTCTTCCACGGATCTGTCGCGGTAGGGGCTGTTTACGCCGGGTTTGGTGAGCGTTCCGCGGTTTAAGCGCATCTCCTCGGGGGTCTGGTCGTCCACATAGGCAAGACCTTTTTTAATCAGGTCGCACGCAATTTCATAAAGACGCGGGAAGAAATCGCTGGCAAAATGCAGCTGATCCCACTGAAAACCAAGCCACTCGATATCGCGCTGGATGCCTTCGACAAACACGGTATCTTCCTTCGCGGGGTTGGTGTCGTCAAAGCGAAGGTTGCACTTTCCGCCGTATTTCTTGGCGATGCCGAAATCGATGCACAGCGCCTTTACGTGGCCGATATGCAGATATCCGTTCGGCTCCGGCGGGAAGCGAGTTTTCACATGATCAAACCGTCCCTGCTGAAGGTCCTCCTCGATAAATTCTTCGATAAAGTTTGACGCGCGTTTTTCCGTCATTTCCATAGCCGGACTCCTCCTTCTTATAATTTGTCTTCAATTATACCATTTCAAAAAACTTCTTACGCAAGGATTTTTGTTAATTTATTCATGAAAATAAAAATGCGGAACGAATTAACGTCCCGCGCTTTTTTACAGCCCGTGCCGCTTCGTAAACGCCTGAATGCGCCTGACGGCTTCCACGATGTTTTCCATGGAGGACGCATAGGAGCACCGGACAAATCCGTTTCCGCTCTCTCCGAAGGCGTCGCCCGGAACGCACGCAACCTTTTCCTCCTCCAGAAGCTTTACGCAGAAAGTCTGGGAATCCATTTTGGTCGGCGTGATATCCGCAAAGGCGTAAAACGCGCCCAGCGGCTCGTGCGTAGGAAGACCGGCCTTTCGAAGGCCGTCCACAATGATTCTTCTGCGCCTGTCGTACTGGCTGACCATGCGCTTTACATCCGCAAAGTCATTTTCAAGGCCGCTTTTGAGCGCCTCGACCGCCGCATACTGTCCGGCAGTGGGTGCGCACATGATGGTATACTGATGAACGCGCATCATCACGTTCAAAATCTCCTTGGGCGCGCAGGCATAGCCCATGCGCCAGCCGGTCATGGCGAAGGCCTTTGAAAAACCGTTTAAAGTAATCGTGCGCTCGCGCATGCCGTCAATGGATGCAAGCGCGACATGACGGGTGGGCAGATAGCTTAATTCCGCATAGATTTCATCGGCAATGACCACGATGTCGGTGTCAGCAACGGCTAAGGCAAAGTCCTCCATGTCTTCCTTCGTCATCACGCCGCCGGTCGGATTGTTGGGATAAGGGAAAATGATGGCCTTAGTGCGGGGCGTAATATACTTTTTCACCATTTCGCCGGTAAATTTGAAGCCGTTTTCCGCGCTCGTCGGAACGGGCACGCATTTTCCGCCCGCAAAAGTGATGCACGGCATATAGGAAACATAGCTCGGGTCAGGCACGAGCACCTCGTCGCCCGGCTCGATCAGGGCGCGCATGGCAAGATCGATGCCCTCGCTCGCGCCGACCGTGACCATGATTTCCGTGTTCGGTTCATAATTTACGCCGAAGCGGGATTCGTATTCGGAAATAAGCTTCGTCAGCTCTTTAAGCCCGCGGTTGGAGGTGTAATGCGTGTGTCCCGAGCGCAGGGAATAAATCGCCGCATCGGAATAGCGCCACGGCGTGGTAAAATCGGGCTCGCCCACGCCTAAGGATATCACGCCCTTCATTTCGCTGACGATATCGAAAAATTTTCGGATGCCGGACGGCGGCACATTTTTGATGCGCTCTGACAAAACTTTATCGTAATTCACGGGCTCACCTGCAATCTGTTATCTTCCGCGCCCTTTTCCATAATCACGCCATCCTGCTTGTATTTTTTCAGCACGAAATGCGTGGCGGTGGAAAGCACGTTTTCAAGCGTTGAAAGCTTTTCGCCGACAAAAATGGCCAGCTGCTTGATGTTTGATCCTTCAACAATAACCAGAAGATCATATGCGCCGCTCATCAGATACACGCTTTTGACCTCTTCAAAGCGATAAATTTTCTCCGCAATCGCGTCAAAGCCCTCGTCTCTTTGCGGCGTTACGCGCACCTCGATCAGCGCCTGCACAACGTCCTCGCGCACGCGGTCCCAGTTGACCATCGCCGGATATTTGAGAAGAATGCGCTCTTTTTCAAGGCGCGCGATCGCATCCGCCGCCTCAGCTTCTGTTTTTCCGGTCATAACCGCAATTTTTTCTATATCTGTGCGGGCGTCTTCCGCCAATATTTCAAGAATCGTCATTTCAAATTCGCCGATCATATCAGAAAAACCCCTTTTCGTGGAAAATGATACTTCAGTTTACACGGTTTTTGCGCATTCGTCAAGGGGAGAAACGCAAGTCGCGGCATGAAAAAGGGGCTGTGGCAGAAATCATATCAGCAACAGCCCTCAGAATGATAGCTCTGGCAAATCGCAGGGCGGGGGCTTGCTCCCGCCGGAAAAACGTATGTATCAGCGGCGGGAGTAAACCCCCGCTCTACCGATATTTATGCAAAAACAAATCAAAAATGCATTATATCAAAAATCCTACGATGGAGCTAAAGCAAAAATTCATCGTCTGCAACAGCCCCGTAGTTTTCACACCTGTTAAGCGTTTTTCAGATTTTTGCAAGATTCTCCTGCGAAACAAGATGAACGCCCTTTGCCGTCATCTCCTGAACGGCTGCGTCCGCATCCTGCACGCGGAAAATCATGTAGGCATGCTCGGCATCTTTTCCGCCAAGGAAGGCGTACATATATTCCACGTTGATGCCGCTTTCCGAAAGCATGTGAAGCACGCGGTTGAGTCCGCCGGGCTCGTCGGGAATCGCAACGCCCAGCACCTTCGCAACGGTGTATACAAATCCCTCCTGCGCCAAAATCGCGGATGCGGCCTCAAGATCATCCACGATAATTCTGACAATACCGAATTCCGATGTTTCGGCTAAAGACAGCGCGCGCATATTGATATTGTTTTTTGCCAGAACGTCCGTAAGCAGCTGAAGCTTGCCCGGTTTATTTTCCACAAATACGGAAATCTGTTTAAGCGTCATTTCTTTTTCCTCCCCTTAGATTTTGCGCTTGTCGATCACGCGAACGGCCTTGCCCTCGCTTCGCGCGATGGTCTTGGGCGCGACCAGAACCACCTTTGCGGAAATGCCGAGCATCGAGCGCATGCCGGCTTCCAGCGCCGCCTGACGGTTTTTGATTTCGCCCATGTTGTCGGTGAACATTTCGGGCGTCATTTCAACCTGCACATCCAGCGTATCGCTGTTTTTCACGCGATCAACGATGATCTGATAATTGGCAGGATACCCTGCGTTGATCAAAACCGCCTCG
The DNA here is from genome assembly GCA_045532135.1 of Clostridia bacterium. Lineage (GTDB taxonomy): Bacteria > Bacillota > Clostridia > Christensenellales > Aristaeellaceae > SFHK01. The sequence goes on from JAZSFI010000180.1 coordinate 12,260, forward strand.
ATCTGCGAGGGGAAAACGTTTACGCCGCGGATGATCAGCATATCGTCGCTTCTGCCCATGGGCTTGGCCATCTTGATGAACGTGCGTCCGCAGGAGCACTTTTTACGGCTCAAAACGCAGATATCGCGCGTGCGGTAGCGAAGAAGCGGAAATGCTTCTTTGGTAAGGGACGTAAACACGAGCTCGCCCTTTGTGCCTTCGGGAAGTACCTCTCCGGTGTTCGGATCGATGATTTCCGCGATGAAGTGGTCTTCGTTGATGTGCATGCCCGACTGCTCCGAGCA
>JAZSFI010000177.1:0-3575 GCA_045532135.1 Clostridia bacterium
GTTTCGGTTGCTTCAGTAGGTTCAGTTACTGTTTCTTCCTCAGGCTTGGTTTCTTTACCCTGAGTGGGTTCAATTACTGTTGCTTCCGCGGGCTCGTCATCTTTTTTCGCCTCTGTTATTTCTTCGCCCGTCTCGGTTTGTGTCGTATTATGAGGTTCTGTTACCGTTGCTTCAGAAGGTTCGCTTACCTGTGCTTCCGCAGGTGCGGGAGCTTTCGTTGGCGCAGCTGTCGGTTCAATGGGTTCGGGATTGGTTGCTACATAAAGTAAATTACCATCTTCATCATAAACGCCCGAATGATTGTCATCAATTGCGATATAATCCGGATTTTCGGGCATCGCTCCGTAGCCTACGATCGATGAATCTGATTTACTGTATTCTTTTTTCGAAACCCGGTTTTCAAGATCGCCGATAATCGCCGTTATCGATCCGGAACTTTCCGTTATTATTCCAACATGGTCTGCTTTACCGTCTTTATTTAAGTCAAGAAAAATCAGATCGCCGGGTTTCGCCTGATAAGAGCCTGCCTTTTTGAACATGCCGGAAAGCTTGCCGATCCACTTCTCGGCTTCATCTGCGCGAGGCATACCTTTTGCTTCTGCATTTTTCACGCAGAACGAAGCAAACATCGCGCTCCAATCCTCGTAGGGCGTTCCGTTCCAATCGCCGTAGCGTGAATAACCTTTTATGGTTTCCCCATCTTCAAGTACAATGTAATTCTTCGTGCTTTCTCGATACCCAAGCTGAGTTTTCGCAACAGCTACTACATCTTCCGCCCAATTGCCCGTGATTTTCACATCGGAAAAAGATCTTTTCCACTGATATTGGTTTTCAACATCGGCAGATTTATCTGAATAACAGATCAAAGAATGTGTATGCGGTTCTTTTCCGCATTGAATTTCCCATTTTCCAACGCAAAATTCCGAGTGAACATGTCCTTCCGCTTCACTCAGACCGCAGGAAGGATCATTGGATTCAGTTATTTGATAGCATTCGTCGGTATGCGTATGGATCTTTTCTTCAGGAATTTCACACAAAAGAATCTGCGTATCATCCGATTCTTCCATTCCGCAAATCAATGTTCTTATAAAAGAATAACACTCGTTTGCATGCGTATGTCCTTCGGTTTCAGGCATTTCGCAAACACAGACGACTTCAAAGCATGCCTCTTCATGAGAATGGCCCTGAGGAATTGTGCATATAAGCTCTTTTTCAGACATGCATTCATCTGCATGTTCATGCTCAGACAATCCGCATTTTACGGCATAATCAAAACAGCTTTCGCAGTGCACATGATTTTCGGCCACTGTGCACTTGAGCGAACGCTGCAAATAACAATTTGTATCGTGCGCATGCGCTTCTTCCGTATTCTCACAAATCAAGGTTTCTTCTGTATAACATGCCTCTTCATGCATGTGATTCTCTTCAATACCGCAGATCAGATTGTCTCGGCCTATGCATGTATCATCATGAACGTGTTCATATTCATTTCCGCAGATAACCGTGCTTTCTGTGTAGCATTCATCTGAATGAATGTGATTTTCCGCGATTTCACAAATAATATTTTCACCGCACCCATAGCACGCTTCTTCATGAGTATGAGCCTGTTTTTCTTCCAAACCGCAAATGATCTCGTCTTTTTCATATATAAAGCATTCATCCGCATGCTTATGTCCGGTTTCGATGACAAAACACGTATCGGTATGCGCATGATTCTGAATCTCCGGTTCCTGACACATGAGAATACTTTTTACGTTCTTTTCAACCTGAACATAGCATCCGTCATTGTGAATATGCTCTTCAAGCCCACAGAATTTCGGCTTCTCCTGCGTGATTGCAGGCAATATCAATGCATAGGTTGTACAAAAAACAACAACGCATCCAAGAAACCGCACGAATTTACGCTTAATGCTGTTTCTTTGATACGTCTTATTGAATTTTTCTGCACTTTTAAGTAAAGACCGATTCATTCTTTATCTTCTTCCTTTGTTTTTCATTTCAAAGGCCCGAAGTCAGACAAAGGCCAGACACAATACACAATTCTTCCGACAACCTGCTCTTCCGCAATACATCCGACTGCGCTGCTTCGGCTGTCGATGGAGGTTTCTCTGTGGTCTCCCATCAGAAAATATCTGGATTCCGGAATCTGATAAGGAAATTCCAAATCACATTCCCCGAGCGATTTTTCGGAAACATACGGTTCATCCAGATCCACGCCGTTTACACGTACAGTTCCGTCATAAGAAATATTGATGATGTCGCCGGGGCCGGCAATAACGCGTTTTACAAGAATTTTGTTTCCGATATAGAACGCAACAAGATCTCCCTGCTTGAATTCTCTGCTCTTGACAGAAACAACAATTTGTCCCTCATTAAGCGTAGGCGTCATAGAAGACCCATAAATCTGCAAAATGGGAAGCCACAGCGTTGCGACCAGAATCGCAAATGCTGCAACCGTTACAAGCGTATAGATTGTACTTTTTAAAACGCGCACGAATTTTTTCCTGTACCGCTCGCGTTTTAATTCATTTTGCAGCTGATCAATCTTTGGTACTTTCAACTTTCTTTTCGCCATTTTTATTCCATCTCATTGTATATTTGCAATAAAGCATTTTTTGTTTATCATTCGGCTATTCGTCTTCTTCGAAAGCCTCTTTCAGTTCTTTCCAAATGCGGCTAGAGCGGAAAAAATTCTTTTTTTCGATCATTTCTTCGCATTTTTCAATCACAGCGATTTTCATTTCATTTGCGCGTATTTCAGCTTCCTTGATAATATCTTCAGCTCTTTTAATGCTTTCTTCTTCTCTTATCTTGGCTTCCTCTGCCTTTTTATCGCAGATCAGCTGTATATTTTCCATATACTGATCGCAAGCGCCCTGGGCAGCCTTGAATACGCCGTTTACAAGAAGCGCAGCGCCCGCAACAGAACCGGCATTCTCAATCGCAAAATTTCGTTCGCTCAACTCCTTTTCCAAAGCTTTCAGCTTCTTTTTTGTCTTCTGAAGCTCTGTACTTTGCTCAATCAGCATTTCAAGAAGGTTCGCTCTTGAAAGATGCTTTAAGTCTTTTTCTGTCATATTTCCTCCATCTTATACGCCTTTAAATGGCGCAGAACAAGATGATCATCTTTCCCATTAAGTCCTTTATTACAATATCTAATATATATATATATTGTTATACAATGCAGAAAACAACAGCTATATTATATACTTCATTTAAAAATATGTCCATACTTTTGCAATACTTTTGCGATATTTTACACTATTATCAGTAAGGATTACTTAACTTCACGTAAAGATTTCTGCTATTTTATTACATTTATATTACACTCGCCTGCTCACGTGATATTTCGCGCATCATTTCTATATATATATGCATATTCATTCATCATTTATAAAAATAAACTGCCGCAGTATTTCTGCAGCAGGTAACATAAAAAAGCAGCAATGTATTGCCAAAGAAAGTCAATCAAAGTGAAAGGATGTTCGTATTCAGAATCTATAGGAATCGTTTTGATATGGGCTTAGAAAAAAGAGACGAGTTCCGAAGCATGAAATTTCGACAAATATTCACAT
>JAZSFI010000165.1:0-4636 GCA_045532135.1 Clostridia bacterium
GAACTCTTCCACAGAGGGGATCATGGGCTCGAGCGCGCGCTCAGCCAGTGCGCCGTGACCGATTTCGCGGCGGCCGGGGGTGCGCAGGGAAGTCGGAGGCCAAGCGGGCTTAGGAAGACAATTAGGAAAACCAACTCCTTGGCTCACAGAACGACATGGCTACGATCCGACTTGAACTCTTCCACAGAGGGGATCATGGGCTCGAGCGCGCGCTCAGCCAGTGCGCCGTGACCGATTTCGCGGCGGCCGGGGGTGCGCAGGGGCTTGGCTTCGCCGGTGGAATAGCCGGGGAAGTTATAGTGGTGCATATAACGCTTCGTGGTTTCGGGGGTGATGCCGTCCAGAATCTGAACCTCGCTCATGGGAGCCAGGGTGCAGACGGTCATGACCTGCGTCTGTCCGCGGGTGAAGACGCCGGAGCCGTGGGGACGGGGAAGAACGGAGGTCTCGCACCAGATGGGGCGGACTTCGGTGAGCTTTCTGCCGTCGGGACGGATGCCTTCGTCGATGATGCGGCGGCGCATAACTTCCTTCTGGAGGGAGTAGAGCGCATCGCCTACTTCGGCTTCGCGGCCTTCAAACTGCTCAGCAAAATGAGCTGCAACGTCTGCTTTGACTTCGGCTTCGCGGGCGTTTCTCTCGCTGCGCTCGAAGGTGTCGAACATCCACTGTACCTTTTCGAGGGCATATTCGCGAACGGCGGCCTTTACGTCGTCGCCCGGGAGCTCGAGATGGAACTCGCGCTTAACCTTTCCGATTTCGGAGACGATCATTTCCTGGAATTCAACGATCTTCTTAACCTGCTCATGGGCAAAGAGGATGGCCTTTAACATGATTTCCTCGGACACTTCGTTTGCGCCCGCTTCAACCATGAGGACGGCTTCCTTGGTGCCGGCAACGGTTAAGTTCATCAGGGACTTTTCTCTCTGCTCGCAGGTCGGGTTGATGACAAGTTCATCGTCCACAAGGCCGATGTTTACCGCGCCAACGGGGCCGGCGAAGGGAATTTCGGAAACGCACAGAGCCGCGGAAGCGCCGATCATGGAGGGCGTTTCGGGGCTGTTGTCGTAGTCAACGCTCATTACAGTGGCGACGACGGAAACATCATTGCGCATTCCCTTGGGGAACAGGGGGCGCAGGGGACGGTCGATCAGGCGGGAGGTCAGGATGGCCTTTTCGCCGGGACGGCCTTCGCGGCGGTTCCAGGAACCGGGAATGTGACCTACGGAATACAGCTTTTCCTCATAGTCTACGCCGAGAGGGAAAAAGTCGATGCCGGGGCGGGGGGTGTCAGCGACGGTGGCGTTGACCAGAACAACGGTCTCGCCGTAACGGACGAGCGTGGAGCCGGAAGCCTGCGCGGCATACTTGCCGAACTCAAGCGTCAGCGTGCGTCCGCCGAGCACCATGGAATAGCTCTTAAACATGGTGTATTTCCTCCTTACGAATTCTCGGTCTTCTTGCTTTAACCGGATCCGTAAGCGCTTGCTTATCGCCGAAGACTTGTCCCCGAAGGGATGCCGAAAGACCGGCGAACAATTTCGTCCGTCTTCCCGCATCCCTACGGCGAAGCGTTTTTCAGGATCCGGATTGGAAACGTTTTTTCGGAAAACGACGCTTCCGAAAGGAAAGGCTATATGACGCGCGAAAGCGTCGTTGCCCCGCGCATGCACGTTTTCACGCGCATTTGGACAAAGCAACGACGCCACACGTTCATATAGCGGACGGAGACAATCAGCTAAAATTACTTGCGCAGGCCCAGCGCCGCGTCAGCAATCAGCTTACGATAGCTCTCGATGTCGGTCTTCTTGAGGTAGTCGAGAAGGCCACGGCGCTGACCAACCATCAGAAGCAGGCCGCGACGGGAGTGGTGGTCCTTCTTGTTGACCTTGAGGTGCTCGGTGAGGCTCTTGATGCGCTTGGTGAGAAGAGCAATCTGAACTTCGGGGGAGCCGGTGTCGCCCTCATGACGGCCGTAGGCAGCGATAACTTCGGATTTCTCCATCATGGTGATGTCGATCTTGTTTTCCATTTTGATTTTCCTCCCATTTTTCGTATTCCCGCAAACGAAGCATGCCGTCGGGATGTCGGCAAACCGCGTGTGCGGATCCAAATCTTCTGTGGCAGATTGCCACAAATGATATTTTACCACAAGTATGCCCCGTTGTAAACGCATTGACGCTCTCTTTAATGAGAATTTAAGGTACATTTGACACAAGGCTGTACGAAATACCCTCGCTGACCGCGTATAAATGCGCATGGCTTCCTTCGCTGCACTCAATCACCACGCGTTCGCATCCGTCAAACGCGCCGTTTCCGATATTTGTCACGCTGTCCGGGATCGAAACGGTCATCAAAAGTTCGCAATCCTTAAACGCATAATCCCCGATTTCGCAAACGCCCTCGTCAATCACAACGCTTTCCAGAATTTCGCACCCGGAAAACGCTTCTTCCTCGATCGTCTTTACAAACGAAGGAACGGACAGGAAATTGTGCGAATGGACATACAAAACAATCTCCGCCTTTGCGCCGCCGGGATGAGACGCGGAAACAACACACACGCCGGGGTTGACGGCTTTGACCAGACCGCCATCGACTGAAACAACGCTGGGATCGCTGCTGACCCATGTGAGGTTCGTTTTGTCCGCTGCAGACGGAACGGACAAAACCAGAAGGCGCATGCTTTCACTTATCTCCATGTCCACATCGCTCGGGTCAATCACCATTGAAACCGGAATGCTCTTGTCCGGCCATCCGTTTCCGTAGTCAAAATCCACCTTCAGGCTTTCGTCATCCACCCAGTACCGGCAGGTGACAAAGTCCTTGGGAAACTTCGCCTGCGCATGCCACGCGTTAAAGGCCGCGCGGAAATCCAGCGATCCCTCATCTGCGGCATACCAGATCTCGGAATAAACGGTTTTGTTTTCAACCGCTTTATTTAAAATGCGAATAACATCCTCCTGCGTTTGGCATGTGTCTGCGCCCGAGCGCATCACATACATATAATCCTTCCCCGTGGACTCGGGCATGATCTGCGCTTCATGCTTCCATGCATGATCCTTCTCCATAACCGCATCCGGCACGCAGAAGTATCCGTGATGCTCCTCTCCGCCCGTTCCGGGATCGTCCCACGTGCAGTCAACGTGATACCATTCTCCGTCGATCTTTACAAGATTCCAGCCGTGCGCCCCGCCGCCGGCCGTTCCTGTTACATACAGACATTCGATCCCCACAAGCTTTAAAAGCATCTCGTAGGCAAGCGCATAGCTTTGACAAACGCCGGTTCCGTGAAGAAGAACGCCGTCCGGATAATAATACGTATAGGTATAATCGTAATTGGCGTTCATGATCAGCCAGTCGTGAAACCACAGCGCGCGGGCATAGTCGCTCGTCGCGTTTCTTTTGCATTCCTCGGCAAGGCTGCGGGCTTTTAAAACGCATGCATGGGTCGAGGATTCAAACACCTTGCTCTGCCATTCAATGACGCTCCCGGCAGAATCCTTGATGCGGATCGTCAGCATATACTGTCCCTTGTCGCGCGTGGGCGTATAAAGCCAGCTGTTAGAGCGCGTCTCGCCCGAGGAAGCGATATAGCTTAAATACCCTTGCTCCTGCTTCTCCCGCCACCAGATGGTGAAGGTATATGTGTATCTCCCGTCGCCGCCCGACGCATGCACGGTAAATTTTGTCTGCACGCCCTTGGTCATATAAGGCGTGTCCATATCAAGATAAGCGACGTCCAATTCCTCAATCAGCGCACGCGTCCGATACGTCGCCGTTTCTCTGTAGATAACGCCGCCCTCAGCTGTCGGAATATAGTTTTCTTCTTCGCAAAGCGCAAATGCAAACAAAAGTGCAAAAAGCATCAGCGCCGCCGCGAAAATTGTCTTTTTCACTTTCGGCTCCTCCTCCAGCATACTTTATTTTATTATCTCACACATTATTTAAATCGTCAACACACTTAAATTGACCTTATTTTATGCCTTCATCGGCAAAAACACCCGAAAACCTATGCCGGGGCTTGAATTTTTTTGTAAAATAGTGTATAGTTATAGTAGCTAAAACGTTTTCGGGAAAGGAGAGATCTTTATGAAGATCAGCATCCGCGACCTTGCGGCAAAATGCAATCTTTCCGTGTCGGCGGTCAGCAAAGCGCTGAACAACTATCCGGATATTTCAAAAGAAACGCGTTCGCTCGTTTTGAAAACCGCACAGGAGATCGGATATTTCCCAAACGCCAGCGCAAGAACGCTCAAAACCAACCGTTCCCAGAACGTGGGCGTGCTTTTTGAGCCAAACAGCCCAAGCGGCATGACCCATCCCTTCTTTTCCGCGCTTCTTGAATCCTTTAAGGCAGAAGCCGAAAAATCGGGCTATGACCTAACCTTCATCAACAACAAAATCCGCTCCGGCATGAGCTATCTTGAGCATTGCCGCTACAGAAATGTTGATGGAGCGATCATCGTATGCGCGGACTTTTCTTCAAAGGAAGTTGAAGCGCTTCTCTCCTCCGATATTCCAACCGTCGCCATTGACTATCCGTCAGAAACCTGCTCCTGCGTTCTTTCCGAAAACAAAAACGGCATGTACATGCTCACAAAGCATGCCATTTCCCTGGGGCATAAAAAAATCGCCT
>JAZSFI010000560.1:0-7073 GCA_045532135.1 Clostridia bacterium
CCTCGGTCCTTCCGGCTGTGGAAAAACAACGCTCCTTAACATCATCGGCGGTCTTGACCACGCAGATGACGGCGATCTCGTGATCGACAGTCGATCGACCAAAGCTTTTGGAGACCGCGACTGGGACGCATACCGCAATTATTCCATCGGCTTTGTGTTTCAGAATTATCATCTGATCCCGCATCAGTCCGTTCTTCAGAATGTCGAACTGGCGCTGACGCTTGCGGGCGTCTCCAAGAAGGAGAGGCGCGCGAGGGCGATCGCAGCGCTTAATGAAGTCGGACTTTCCGATCAGCTTAAAAAACGCCCGAGTGAAATGAGCGGCGGACAGATGCAGCGCGTTGCCATCGCACGTGCGCTGGTCAATAACCCCGAAATCATCCTTGCAGACGAGCCCACCGGCGCTCTGGACACGGAAACGAGCATTCAGGTTATGGAAATCCTAAAAAAGGTTTCCGAGAAGCGGCTTGTAATCATGGTAACCCACAATCCGGAACTTGCAGAAAAGTATTCCACGCGCATCATACGAATGCTGGACGGCGAAATCCTGAGCGATACAAGGCCGCTTACGGAGGATGAAATCAAATTCGAAAGCGAAACGGACCAAAAACTCAGTGAAGAGAAGAAAAAGATCAAGCTCCCTTCCATGTCGTTTTTTACGGCATTCGGTCTTTCGCTTAAAAACCTGTTCACCAAAAAAGGCAGAACCACGCTTACTTCCTTTGCAGGTTCCATCGGTATTATTGGAATCGCGCTCATTTACGCCGTTTCGCAGGGCACAACCAACTATATTAATCTTCTGCAGGAAGAAACGCTTGCTTCCTATCCTTTGACGATTCAGGCAACGACCGTCGATCTCACAACCCTCATGCAGACGTTCATGGGCGCAGGGGAAAGCCTTGGAAATCACGATAAGGATCACGTGTATTCCCAGGCGATTCTATACGACATGATGAACGCCATGACAAATGCGGAGACTACGGAAAATGATTTGAGATCCTTCAAAAAGCATATCGAAGATGAACAAAAAACAGAAGGCTCTCTCCTCGGCGATGCGCTTTCCGGCGTCAAATATACGTATGATCTCAATCTTTCCGTATATACCGAGAACATTGACGGAGAAATCATACTCTCCGATGCAGAAAAGCTTTTACAGCAGCTGATCAAAAACAACCTCGGAATGGACATGAGCGGCATGATGCAGCTAGCCGAATCCTCCTCCGAAAACAATCCCATGATGGGCTCCATGATGACCTCCACCGGCATCTGGAACGAAATGCTGTCCGCAGAGGACGGCGGTCTTATAAGCCCGGTGCTTGAAAACCAGTTCGATGTGATTTACGGCCGCTGGCCGTCTGCATACAACGAAGTTGTGATCGTTGTAAATGAATTCAACGAAATCGACGATCTGACGCTGTATGCGCTGGGCCTCAAAAGCGAAGAGGAAATCGACAAAATCTTTATGGCAACCATGCGGCAGGAGGAAATCATCACTCAGCAGGACGTTTGGGACTACGATGAAATCCTTGCACGCGACTATCGTGTTGTACTCGGATCAAATGCGTTTTACTATGACGAGAGCACTGACACCTATGTAGATCTTCGCGAAAGCGAAGCGGGACTCAGATACCTTTATGCCAATGCAATTCCCCTCAAAGTAACCGGCATTATCCGCAGAAGCGAAGAAGCCACTTCCACAATGATTCAGGGCGGCATCGGCTACACCAAAGCTCTGACCGAATACGTAATTGCTGAGAACGCGCGCAACGAAATCGTTCAAAAGCAGCTTAAAACGCCCGAAATCGACGTTTTCAGCGGTCTGCCGTTCAAGGGCGAGGCGAAGAGCGAATCCGAAAAGGCCGCTGCATTTGACGAAATTGCAAAGAATATGGCGACCAAGGAAAAAGCGAATGCCTACAGAAACATCAAGAGCATTCCAAATGAGCAGGAAGTCAGCGCGATTGTCGCTTCTCAGCTCGCTTCTACCGACATCGAAACCATGATCACCCTTCTTGTGCAGGGCGCATCCGACAGTATGGGAATGAGCGAGGAAAGCGCAAGAGGCTATATTTCCCAGATGAGCAAAGAAGACGTTCAGGCGCTTTATGTGAACGCCATGACTGAGCAGATCCGTCTCGCCATCGCAGAAGAAGCAAAAGCGAAACTGGCTGTTGTGCCGGACGAACAGCTCGCCATGCTCTTTGAAGGGGAAATGCAAAAGTGGAGCGAGAGTGAAAAGGCCAAGTGGTATGACGCGACGGCGAAGTTCTCTGAATCCACATACGCTTCAAACCTTAAACGCCTAAACTACGTGGACATTGACCAGCCCGTCACGATCAATCTTTATACCTCGACTTTCGAAAGCAAAGACGCAATCAAGGACGCGATCAGCGCCTACAACACAAACGTTCCCGAGCTTTCGCAAATCCGATACACCGACTACGTCGGCATCATGATGTCCTCGGTAACTTCGATCATCAACGCTGTAACGTATGTTCTGATCGCCTTTGTCGCAATTTCACTCATCGTCTCTTCAATCATGATCGGCGTCATTACTTTGATTTCCGTTCAGGAGAGAACCAGAGAAATCGGCATCCTTCGCGCAGTCGGCGCATCCAAACGCAACGTTTCCAGTATGTTTAACGCAGAAACCATGATCATCGGCTTTACCTCGGGTCTCCTGGGCGTCGTGGTCACATATCTGCTTTGTATCCCGATCAACGCGATCATCCATCATTTGACCGGAATCATGAGTCTGAGCGCGCATCTTCCCGTACGCACCGCCGTCACTCTCATCGTAATCAGCGTGCTTCTGACACTTGTAGCAGGCATCATCCCCTCAAGAAGCGCAGCCAGGAAAGACCCGGTTGAAGCGCTCAGAACAGAATAACCGAATAAAGAAACATGGAGCCGTCCTTTAAAGACAGCTCCATGTTTACACAAAAGCCTCCATGAACGGAGGCTTTTGTTTTACGGTTCCATTTGCGTGGATTCCTCAATCGGCGGCATTTCCCAATCGATAAAGGCTCCGCCTCTGAACGTGTCTCTGATAACATAATAGTGGGGATGAACTCTCCAGCCTTCTTCCACAGCGTTTTTCGTCTTATAGTTGATCTCGCAGTTTTCAAAATAGGAGGAAATGATTTCTCTGTCCTTTTTGTTTATGCTGCTTGATGAAATCCAGAGCCTTTCCAGCTGAGGAAGCGTTTCAAGCGCGGAATAATCATCAATCGGGCAAAAGCAAACATTTAAATCCACCAAATACTCGAGATTCGAAAGCGCATTAAGATCCGTGATGCGGTTAAAGAAAAGTTCTACGTATTTAAGATTTGGCATCGTAGAAAGAACCGAAATATCCGTAATCTTGTTGTCCGCAAGGATCAGGTAGCGAAGTTCGGTCATTCCTTCCAGAAAATACAAATCCCTGATTTCGTTATGCCCGAGATCCAGCGCGAGGAGTTTATTGCAGTATTTAAGGCATTCAAAAGTGGAGGAAGGTTTTCGGTAATCACCGTTATTCAATGTAGAAAAAGCAGTGGCATCCGTCTTTACTTCCCATTTACCGAATTTCATCGTCCAGACGAGCTCAAAATCGGTATATTCCGAGCGAAGATCCGCAAGAAGCGCGTATTCCATATTCGTTTCGCCCAAATCAATCCGTTTTGCGTTCGGAAACTTATCTAAAAACGCTTTGAGTTCTTCAACCGAGGCGAATTCCGTTTTTTCAAAAACGACATCCTCGCACGCATTATCGATCTTTACGCCAAAGTATGTCTGATATGCTTCTTCTGCAAAGACATCGACCATCATAAATACCGCCGCAAACACGATTAACCCTATCAGCTGTTTCAGTTTCCTCATCTGAATCTCCTTCCAGCCTGAATTATAAAGCATAAAATCTCTATTCGCTGATGAAATCGTACACCAGCCATCTGTCCTTTACGGGATGCATATACAAAGTATAATTGAGCGGATAATCAATGATATTCTTGTCGGAATAATACGCCTTATACATTGCGCTGATTTCAGCGACAACGCAATTATCGCCAAGCTTGGTCATGCTCTTGATTTCAAAAGTCTCCATCTTGGCAGAACCCGCCTTCAGGCTTTTCCAAAGATTGTATTCGTACATTACCTTATATGCGCTGGAATTGTATTCCACATATCGGGTAACATTTTTAATCTCAGTCTTTCCAACGAAAAATTCTGCAATCCGCTCCGTTGCGTCTTCCAGAGTTTGCGTAAGAAATTCAAACTCCGCAAGAGAAGAAGAAGGGGGAACGGAGAGCTTTTTTTCGTTCATCGTGAAGGGAATTTCTTCTCCGTTTTCATCTTTCACAGTAAATTCGGGAGATGTGAACGCAAAGGGAATTTCGTAATGCCTGATTGTAAGATCAACCGGGTTTACAACATCCTCCGCAACCCGGGACGCATGTTCGCTTTCATAGGTATTTTTGATCCATTCATCGGAAGCCTTTTCACCGTTCACGTAAAGATTTCCGTTGGCAGGAATATCAGCTTCATAGACAGCCGTATGAATAAAGTGGGGGACACCGCCTGCAAAATTCCAAACATTGGCATTACTTATGTTGACCTTTAATGTAATCTCGAAAAAAGGCTCGCCGTTTAGAAGATACATGAAATTCTTCTGATTCTGATCCGGCGCTTCTCCTTCCGCAAGGGTTAATTCGCCGTCCTTTGTAATGGAAAGAATATGCTTTTTCAAATCTTCCTTCGTTTCTGCCGGATAAAGCGAAGGATCGGCATTCTCGACAACATATGAAAAATCCTGACTTTGCATCTTTTTAAGAAGATCCATCGCAAGGCGTTCAGGCGAAACGATCATTTCCACGCCGGAAATATTCCAGCGGCTGTAGTTTTCGCCCGCTGTAGGATCACGCTTAGCAAGCGTAACACTTGCAACCTTTTCGCTGCCGCTTAAAAGGTAATATTGCATCTCTTCGCTTTTGGATTGTACCATTTCACGGTAGGAAAGCGGCGCTTCCTTGGAAAGTTCCGAAAGCGCGTTTACTTCTTCAGAAAATTTCTCGTACGCCTTGCCCGCTTCAATATCGCTAAGAAAGCGTTCAACAACATTCACGGGCTGATTGTATTCGTATTCCTGCAAGCGCAAATCCACATGCCTGATAAACAAAACGCCGGCCAAAATCAAAAGAATGGTAAAAAAGAACCGAAATGACTTATATTTATTGTCGCGCTTCAGCAAACGTTCATAGGTGATTGCTTTTCTGGCCATGTTACTGCGCCTCCTTTCTTACGAGAAATGCCGTGGGAAGATCGCGCGCAACGGAAATATTCTCGATGGTAGAAATGCGCTCGCCTTCATAGTACATAATCGATGAGGTGCCTCCGTCGAGATTGCAGGCATTGACCGCGCCGTGCGCAAGCATAACTTCGATCAGATCGGGATATCCTGCGCCGAGGCTGTTCGGATGACGTCCGTCAATGACCAGGAAAAGCACTGCGCCGTCGCTTCGCTGACCAATTGCCGTGCGGGGGTTGAGGCCTGTTCTGTTCGTTCCGACATCAGCGGGAACGCCGTTGATAATCAGCGCCGGGCCCCATCCTGCGCCGTCTCTGAGCTTCAGCAGCGTCGCTTCTTCAACGGAAAACTTTCCGACATGCAGAATGTTATTTTCGTCAAAGGCTGCAATTGTCGTGCTGCCGTCGCCTTTTCTCAGAATCTTTCCGTCCGAAATTACCATGCCGATCGGCGTTCCACCGTTTCCGCGTCCGTTTTCATCCTGAAATCCGGAAGCATTGACGCCGGCCACCGCGTCATACTTTTCGCACAATTCGGAAATGCTCATTCCGCCGACATTGAAATATTCGCTTGTTACGCCGAGAAATACGCGCGAAGGATCGCGAACAATCATAAGCTGTCCCTTATATGTATTTCCGCCGACTGTGACGATTTCAATATCCTTAACTTCGGAAGGAGCTTCGCCTTCCGTCGCATCTGCAGTCTCCTTCTGCGTAAATTTAGGGATCTGAATCAGGCTTGTGTTTACCTTTTCTTCAGGCTCTACCAGCATGGTTGCAATTTTGATCGCTTCGACTTCGCTTTCGCGCATAAACAGACGAGGCACAAATTTCATTGCGCTCGTTTCAAGAAGCGTCATCGTCAGCATATTGCTCACCGTTTCACTCGGCCCCAGGAAAAGCCTGTGAACGAGAATTACCGCAAAGATCAAAACAACGGCAATGATTCTGAAAAACAGCGAAAATACAAAGGAAAACCTCCGTCGCCTCCACAAACGGCGCAATTTTCGCTGATTAACCTTCTCAGATTTTTTCATACATCTATCAGTCCTTTCGCCAAAGAAAGTTATACGCAATCCCTTACAGTATACCATAAAAAAACACTAAAAGAAACAAAAAGCGCAAATATAACAGTAAAACACATATATTCAGAAATTCCTTTCTTTTATAGACGCAAAAAGACGATATCCCGCGTCCGGCGAACAAAACAGGCGGAATATCGTCTTTTAAAACGTTTACATACTATTCTTTTTCAACCTTGGAATTGAATTTGTCCAAAACAAGCGCGCAGACAATGCCGACAAAAGCAAAAAGAACATTCACGATAATTTCTCCTGCGCCGCTGTATGCAACTTCGAGCAGTTCCTTCTCAAGAGGGGTCATGATGGTTGCCGCAAGCACTACGCCGAGAATCGTGTGGAACATCACGGAATAGTGATGCTTGAGCATGTAATTAATGCCGCGGATAAACAGTACAAACGTGACCAAAGCGCCGATGCCAACCGGAATCAGTACGGAAAAATCGAGATTTCCAAGCCCTTCGACAAAAGGCTGATAAAGGCCAAGGGGCATAAGGAAGGTCGAAAAGCTCATGCCGGGCGCAATGATGCTGAGCGCCAGCGAGAATCCGCAGAACAGACGGGTAAAGAAGTTGAAGGGAATTTCAAGGACAAAAACAAACATCAGACAAATCAGAAGCGCGAGAACGATGACAAAAGCAGCCGCCATTCCGATATAGGAATTCTTGTTTCTGCCCTGCTCGCCGGCTTCTCTGAAAAGAGAGGGAAGCA
>JAZSFI010000481.1:0-4701 GCA_045532135.1 Clostridia bacterium
GCCGTCCTCGTAATACTGTGCGATGCGGCTTTCAGAAATTAATTCGATAAACAGTTTTTCGTCTGCGCCGTCCCATCCGTTTTCGTTTGTCGGATGGATAAAAACAACGCTTGATGAGGCGCTTTGCGCAATATCGAAAAGACCGTTTTCTCTGGCGAAGGCGATTTCCTCGTCCATCGAAAGATTCGTTTCTTCAAAGATAAGCAGATACGGCGCCATAAAGCCGAAATTGATGAGATCGGCCAAAGGATGCGCTGGTTTCGGAACGAGCACTTTTGCTGTGAACAATTCAAATGTGTGCCGCCAGTATTTTGCGCCGTTTTCAAGAGCGGTTATGTTTGGTTTTATGTTCATGGACATTAAGACCAGCCCTCCTTTCGGTCAATAAATTCTGTATTCGCCTGCCAGCATCATAAACGAGAAAAAATACAGGCAGTTGTCGTAATAGCGTCTGACGCCCTTTCGAAGCGGCGTGTTCCAGATGCGTTCAAGCCAGATCTGCGCGTATTCGCCTTCCGATACAATTGATCCGGCGGCTAAAGTGGCAGTGATGGCGGTCGGATGCATGGCGGGTTCGGGATGCGGTTTTCCGTCTTTCATATAGCTTCCGTATACGCCGAAGACAGTGTTTTCATGGAAAAATTTCTGTAGGTTGGAAGCGATTTTGGTAAGCTTTTCCGTTTTTCCAAACCACGCTGCGTCAAGGGAGATGTTCATGATCACGCGGTAAGCGTCGGAATAATAGTCCATATCCTTTTTGAACATGTGACGGGGGCTTCCGTCAAACTCCGCGTATTCCGGACACATGCCGGTATTTGGGTCTGCGCAAAGATCGATGTATGCGCGGCTGGCCTGCGCTGCCTTTTTCCAGAAAGGCCGGTCGCATTCATCGGCGCGCATGGAGAACAGCTCGTAAAAATGCGGAAGATGGTAGGAGGGATCCGAAAAGGGCGTTTCGGGTACGAATTTAATAAGGAAATTTTCCCTGTCCCACATTGGAGATCCGCCCTTTACCATTTCGTCCTGATGAACGCAATGACGAAGGATGGTTTTGGCCTGAACCGAATAGTCAAACGGCGCGCTCCGATCGCCCCAGCGGGCGGACGCAAAGAAAAGCGCCATCGCGAAATATTCCTCTCCGTCCGGCGCAGGCCCCTGTGCGCGGCGCGTTCCGTCGGGATTTACCGACCAGGCGAAATATCCCTCATAAATACCCGAATCGTGCAGCATATAGGTGACGGCGTATTTCCAGAGATTGTCAAAAATGTCCTGCCGGTTCATCTGTACAGCCATCATCATGCCGTAGCTCATGCCCTCGGTGCGCGCGTCGATATTGCCGGTGTCGAGCATGTAGGACATGGTTTTGTCCGGTGTTTCAAAATAGAATTTTTCATTTTCATCAAAGAAGATCGTTTCAAAAAGCGCGTTCAGGCGCGCTTTGACCTCTTCGGCGTTTTTTCCGATTTTGGCGAAGTGATTTCTGTATTCGGGCATAAACATGTCTCCTTTGAATTGTTTGTTTCATGATTGCACGCGTTCGGGTAAAGGACAAAATAAGTGAGTGCATGTTTTAAAACAGACTAAAGTCTGAAAAAATAAAATTGTAAACAAAATAATACCGATAAATAGAGACGATAATCCGAAATTAAAAAGAATTCTATAGAATTAATCGATTAAAAACAGACCGCAGTCTGAATGTTTAAACAAACGCTCTTATTATCCGCATGGTTTCAGCGGAGATAAGAGCGTTTAATCTCTGATTTATGCCAATACGATTGAATGCGTTTTATCGGTTTTGTTGAGCGTGAAGGAGGCTTCCTTTCCATCGCAAACGGCTTTGTATTCACCTCTGAAGCCGGTCAGCTCGATTTCGCCGTTTTCATCGGTCGTAAGCGTTACATCCGTGTGCCAGTCGTGCTTTACGCGCTGTTTGAGCGCTTCGTAGGAGGGCTTGTGGCTGCCGTCCAGACGCACGAGACCTGCCGGAGCGCCGAGCCATGCGCCGTCGCGGAAGTCCCAGTTGGTGAATGCTTCAACCTGCGGATGGGCGAAAAGTTCGTCCAGCATGGTGATCAGATCGCGTGCCTGTCTGTCCTCTCCTTCGGGCGTGGTGGGCCACTCGGGCACCTTCCAGTCGTTGAGGTCAACGATGTGAGCGGGCATGAGGTCGCCGGAAACGAAGGTATTTTCCGTGAAATGGATAGGCTTTTTGAATGTTTCGAAACGATCAAGAACTTCACGGAGCTTGTCGATGCCCCAGAAGCCCTGATGCTGATGGGACTGGATGCCGATGACGTTGATGTCAACGCCTGCATCCAGACAGTCCGCGATCAGTTCTTTATATTTTTCGCTGGTATTGAAATCGTTCAAAAGCAAGGTGGCGTTCGGATCGACCGCGTGCGCGCGTTCAAACAACGCCTTGATAAGCCCTACTCTGCCCATTTTCTGACAAAGGGGCGTGATGGCGTTTTCTTCTGCGGTGAACACAGGCATGATGACGACTTCGTTGATGACGTCCCACATGGTGACATAATCCTTGAAGGCGGAAATTTCGCGCTTGATGCGGAACAGCTGGTTTTCAAAAACCTCGTCCACCGTTTTTTCCTTCAGCCATTTGGCGGCAACGGTGTGCCAGCAAAGGGGATGACCTTTGAGCTGAACGCCGTGCTCCGAGAGGAATTTTGCGGCTCTTAAAGTATCTTCTTCCATGGTAACGCCTTCTTTGGGCTCATAGGTGCCCTGGTAGAAGGGAAGCGTTCCGAAGTTGAATACGCCCGACCAGGACTGCCACAGCTTTTCAAGCTTTTCCCTCCGTTCGGGCGCGATGCCGGGCCTAAGCATTTCGGAGAACCAGAAGATGTTGCAGCCGAATTTGAATTCGTGATTTTTGAGGAACATGCGAACCTTGCGGCCGGGCATAATGTGTCCGTTTGCGTCTTTCAGCGTGATTTTCACGGTGGATTTTCTGTGCTGCCAGCGATCCATTTGAATCCCTCGTTTCATGATTTTTTGCGGTTTTGTTTATTATAGCACATATTTTGTAATGTGGGAACATATTTACATTCCTATAAGCGCAGAAATTTGGGCAAAAAATATCGGCGCGCAGGAAACATGCGCGCCGGCAGGGAATGGAGATCAGTTTTTTGTAAGTTTGATTTCGATGACTTCGCCCATCGGAGAAAGGGGGACAACGCTTTCGGTATCACCCGAATAGCCCTCGGGAATCATGAGAAGATGCATCTCCCAGTTGTCCGGATCGAGAACGAAGGCGCATTCTCCGGCTTCGTCGGAAACATACACGCTGCACAAGGTTTCGGAGCACACCTGCGCCATTACGCCCGGGACAGGATCGCCGTTCTGATCGATGAAACGAACAAGATATGCGATGTCCGTAAGTTCTTCGCTTGCAGCCATATCTTCCAGATCTTCCTCATATGTCCAGACAGCGGGATTTTCTTCGTCAGAGCTGATCATTGCCATCATGGCGTTAAGATTCTCTTCATCCCGGAACAAAAGCACGGTCAGAACCGGATCCAGCGCGGGATCGGAGAAAAGATATACCGTCGTGTAGGGATATCCCGTTTCTTCAATATCGTCCAGATGGAAGTGAGCGCGGTAACAGCCGTTTTCGTCGGGCTCGATGGAAGAAATCGGGAACATTGAGTTGTCGTAATCGCACAGAAGGAAGGAAATTTCCGGATCGATTTCCGCGGTCAGGGCGGCTTCGATTTCTGCGCTGCTTGCGTTTACGACATACGCTTCATGCTCACCGAAATAATAGTCAAGCGTGCCGAAGGGATCGAAAATCAGAACTTTTTTCGCATTTTCCGCAAGCGGAACAATCGAAAGCGACTCCTTTACGGGGTGATCGGGATTTTTTGAAAGCGCCGATAGCGCGCCGGAGGCGGGGATAACCTGAATGCTGTCGATCCACACGCAGTCGTCGCCTTCGCTTTCCTGAATGTTTTTGACATACGTGATTTCAATTTCCTGCTCGCCTTCGCGGGTAAACGGATGCGCATAGGTCATCCAGTCGTGTTCGCCGCCGAACACTTTAACAACGCTGTTGTCGATGCAGATTTTCATAAGGTCGAACATGGCTTCGGAGGATGTTTTGAATTCCACCATCAAAACATCGCCGGCGTTTGCATTGACTTTTGCTTTGACAGAAGCGTAGCTGTTGGGAACTCGGGCGTTGGAGGATTGTACAACGCTTCGCCCGTCCTTTTCCGCAACGGTCATCGGCCATGCATATTCATCGCCGCTGTTTTTGAATTCGATTTTGCCGCCTTCAGCATTCAGCGCATCAAAAAGCGCTTCTTTTTCAGAGGGCGCAGCGGTCGGGCGCTGCATCAAAAACGCGTCGAGCAGGTTTCTGAATTCGTCTGCGCTTGTCATGGAGCTGCTTTCGATGTACAGAACCTTGCCGTATTTATCGATGAGCGCGGTGGTCGGAATATAGCGGGCGTTGAAAAGGGAAGCGAGGTTTGCCGTATCGCGTCCCATGGGGAAGGTGAGCGCCAATTCCTTTGCAAATTCGCCGATGACGCGTTCGGTGTCCGACGCTTCGCAGGAAACCGCGATGATCTCTACGCGGTCTGAGTATTCTTCATACACTTCCTGCATGTAGGGAAATTCATTTCTGCACGGCCCGCACCAGCTGGCCCAGATGTTTAAAACGACCAGCTCTTTTTCCTTGAG
>JAZSFI010000047.1:0-8319 GCA_045532135.1 Clostridia bacterium
CCTGGACGATCAGGATCCCTACGACAGAAGCGCATGCATGTTCTCCGAGGGCGTCATGCAGTTCCATCCCAAGCTCGACCTTTTCCTTCCCGCCGGCGATTTTTCCATCGTCTATCCGGGCTGCAACACTGTCTATCACACCACCCGCGCCGAAGCCCAGCGAATCGGCCTTGAAGACCTGTGCCTGCTTGAGAAGCTCGATTCCGAAACGAAAAAGGAAATTGTGGACAGCGTGTTCAAGGGATATACGGAATATGAGCTTGATATTGAAAAATACCGAGCGGCAAGAGAGAAGCTTTTGAAGGAAGCAAGCAAGTAACGAAGAAAACGGATGAGACCCATTTTTCGGTCTCATCCGTTTTTTCTTACAGGCTTTATGAAACGGAGCTTTTCACTTTTATCTGCTCATTATTCTCCCCAAAGAACGTTTTCCATGGTATAAAGGCCGTTTTCCTTCCCGATCAGCCATTCGGCTGCGCGGCACGCGCCTTTGGCGAAAATTTTTCGCGAAATGGCTTCGTGGCGAATTTCAAGGGTTTCGTCTTCACCGAAGAACATGACCTTATGCTCGCCCGCAACCGTTCCGCCGCGAACGGCATGAATGCCGATTTCCTTCCCCCTCGCGCCGGGCGCGCCTTCGCGTCCGTATACGCGCGCAATTTCATTATCCGGGTCGATGGCGTCCGCGATGGCTTTGGCCGTTCCACTGGGCGCATCGGCCTTTTTGTTGTGGTGGGTTTCGATGATTTCAACGTCGAAATCCATGCCCAGCGCATCATACAGCATTTTGGCGGCCTTTTTGATCACCGCAACGCCCATAGAATAATTGGCGGAATAAAGGATCGGGGCTCGCTTTGCGCATTCTTTCATGCGCGTCTTCTGATCCTCTGTCAGATTGGTCGTTCCGATGACGCAGGGAATCCCTGTCTTTCCGGAAAATGCAAGCGTGTTTTCAAGGTTGTCGGGATGGGAAAAGTCGATTACTGCGTCAAACGGATCCGGAATGTCCGAAAGGGACTGATAATAGCCAAAATCCACCTTCCCAACAACGCACGATCCGCTCTGAACAAGGATTTCCTCGATCATTTTGCCCATTCTTCCGTATCCTACAATGGCTGCTTTCATTTGCTTATCTCCCGTCAGATGAGTCCGTATTCTTTAAGAACCGACTGAAGCGCATCCTTTTTCGCTTCTTCCATTTCGCAAAGCGGCATGCGGAAGCCGCCGACGTTCATGCCCATCAAATTCATCGCTTCCTTGACGGGGATGGGATTGACGTCGGAGAAAAGCGCATGGATAAGCTTCAGATATTTCAGCTGGATTTCGCGGGATTTTTGAATATCCCCGTTCAGGAACGCGTGCACCATGTCGCTGGTCTCGCGCGGACAAATGTTTGCAAGCACCGAAATCACGCCCGTTCCGCCTGCAGCCATCATGGGAAGGGTAATGTCGTCATTGCCCGAAATGATGGCAAATTTTTCGCTTGCCAGATGGGAAATGTCCATCACAAAGCTCATATCGCCGGACGCTTCCTTGATTCCGACGATATTTTCATGGCGGGATAAGGTCTCAACGGACTTGACCGACAGCGCGCAGCCGGTTCTTCCCGGCACGTTGTAGGCGATGACAGGGCAGCTCACGCGGTCGGCAACGTCCGTAAAATGGCGGACCATGCCCGTCTGATTGGCTTTGTTGTAGTAAGGTGTAATCAGAAGCAGCGCATCCACGCCGAGTTTGTCATATGCGACGGACTTCATAAGCGCGGTTTCCGTGGAGTTTGAGCCGGAACCCGCAACAATCGGCACGCGTCCGTTGACAACGCTCATGGCGCAGCGGACAACGTCCTCGTCCTCCTCATGGCTCATCGTGCTGGATTCGCCGGTCGTTCCAAGAACCACAAGACCGTCTGTGCCGTTTTGAATCTGAAACTCGCAAAGTTCCTCCAGCTTTTTGAAATTCACACTTCCATCCTCGTTAAACGGAGTGACAAGCGCAACGTAGCTTCCTTTGAACGTAAACATTGAAAAAATTCCTCCTTGCTCAAGAAAAACGGCCTGCGCGCGGATAAGCACACAGGCCGGTAACGTTGTTGCCGGTTGATAGCCCTCCTGCGCTATGAAAGCACAGACAGTATTGGAAATCTTATTTCCCATACCATCGCAAATCGGCGCCCCGATCCGCGATTCGGCGGAATTGCCCTCATCGCCGCTCAAACGCCCGCCGGCTTGCGACAAATCCTTATATTCCGCGCCTCTATCGTTTTATTTGATTTGCTCTAATTCTATCACGGTTCTACCCGATGTGCAATAGAAAATGACAAAGTTAACAAAAATGAATGACACATACGAAATTATGCATAAATGCGGGACAGAGCGCATATTTTTTTCTGATAATCGGATGCGGGAGGCGTTGAATAATGCAATTTCTTGGCATGTTTCGCCATGTGCGCACTTCTCACGCGCAGGGACTGACGAAAGAAATGTTTGTATCCCTGGGGCAAAGCGCCGTCAGTGCGCGGGATGTATACGCGCAGGGCGGGCTGATTGTAATGGCGGAGGGCGAAATGCGCAACCGGAACACCTTAACGCGCGCGCTCAAGCTTTCCTGCGATGCGTCCATGAGCCTGATTACGGCGCGCGCCTATCGCATGTGGGGCGCGGACTATCCAAGGCGCATCGAAGGCGCGGTGGTAACGGCGGTTATCGACCGGGCGGAAGACAGAATGATCGTCTCCGCAGACCGCGCAGGGGCAATCGGCGTGTATTACGCATGGCGCGGAAGGAGCGCAGCGTTTGCGTCGCATGCGTCTCTTCTTTTAAAAATGGGCGCGGCAGGACGAAAAATCGGGCGCGAGGGCGTCAATGAGCTTTTCGCCACGGGCGGGTTCTTCACGCCCGGAAAAACGCCGTTTCAGGATATCCGGATGCTCGAGGGCGGATGCGTGCTGATCGCGGACTCGCGCGGCATACGCGTAAAGCGGTATTATTCTTTGGTGAAAAGTGTGCTTAAAAAAGAAAACCCGCCTTTCTCCCTCGCCGATTACATCGAAACGCTTCCCCAGAAGGAATATGCGCTGTTTTTATCAAACGGGCTTTCGATGGAAATGGGAAAGGAAATCCAAAATCGGGGGCGCGCGGTTTTCTATCACGCGGAAGGAAGCGCGGATATGGAAAAAGACATCCTGTCTTTCTCAGAATCATTGAACACACCTGTCGAATGTGTTTCTCCGCGCGCAGAAATCCTGACCGAAACGCTCAAGGAAACCGTGACGCATACATGTTTTCCGGGCGCGGGCGTAAGCGAGGGCATTGTGTTTCCTTTGATGAAGGAAGCGTTTTGTCTGTTTCCGACGTCGCTTTCGGGCGGCAGAGGCGCGCTTTGCACGGAAAACATGCTTTGCGGAAATCTCCTTCGCTTTTTGCGCAAGGATGTCCTCTATAAAGCCGACGCGCAGGGATATCTCAGGGATCGCTTTAACGATCTGACCGACAAACTGCGCATCCCGCTTGACATGCAGGGCGGCGAGGAATGGGCGGAACGAATCCTGTGCGCTTTGGCATGCGTACCGCAATACTGCGCAAGAATGCGGCTTTTGGCATGCGCCGCAGGCGGCGAAATAAAAACGCCGTTTTCCGACGAAAGATTCTTCTCCTCCATGCTCGCAAATCTCCCCGATACAGAAAATGCGCATGCCCCGAAAGAAAAGCTTTCAGAGGAATGCGCGCAAATAATTATGGATGAAGCACGGGAAATGGCCGAGTCGGAGAATCAGCCGATTTTTGAAGCGGTTGATCCGCGTCAAATCAGGCGCGAGCTTTCACAGGAGCGCGCAGATATTTCCAATCTTGCGCGGCTCATTCAGATCAATTCCTTCCTCTATCAGTTTGAAGCGGAACTGACAATCTCATAAACCCTGCCCGGATTCTTTAGAAGAACGCCCTCCAAATACACCTTGTGCGTAAGGCAGGAGCCGGTTACGCCTTCAAAATACAGCCGCACGCCCGAAACGCCCCTAAGCTCAGACAACGTATTTACAAGGCCATAGACAAAAAGTTCTTCCTGGCTTTGCGTAAAGGACTGTAAAAGCCGATACACATTGGATGAAAAGTTCACGCTTGCGACACTTCCCGAAATCTGAATCCCCAGAATATCCGACGTCTTCACGCCGCCCGGAAAAATCGGAAGAAGCGACACATCATCAGGCCCTTTCATGAGCGCCGAGATGCGCGCTCGGGCGGAATCCGCCTCCGCGATCGGGAGCGCGCGGATTTCGGGAATCAGCATATCGTTTTCGCCTGCGAAATACAAAGTAACATTTTCGCCGATATAGGGCGTAAAATCGTCTCTTTTCATAACGCCCGACGGAAATGTGCGCTTGATACCACCCGAAAGCGGAACTTCCGTAATCGTCTTTCCGCCGATGGTAATGACAACGCCGTCGGTATCATTCAAAAACGAAGTAAGCGACAGGACAATGGATGCCAGATACATATGGCGGTCGTGTCCTGATTCGTCGAGCGCCAAAAGCGCGTCGTTTGTCAGATGCACCTTAATGACTCTGTCGCCGCCCGGCATGATTTCATATTGGCTTTTTTTCTGAAACATGGTTTCACACGCCGGAACGCCCGAAATCACGCCGCGCGCGCTCTGCGGAACAGACCCGAGCGCTCTTAAAACAGCTTCCGCCGGATCGTCGGGATTGTACGAGATCAGAATTTCACAAGGAATCACGCACGTTTCGTCAAGGCTCGGATAATATCCGGCGATACGACGGGATACAGCGCTGTTTCCGCTTTCGGGAAAATGAATCGCTTCGTCCAGAAGCGCGGAAAGATCGGTGTTCTTGGTGATCAGACCGATCGGAAGAGAATACACGCTTGCAGCGCGTCCGTGAAGCAGAAGATTTACGCCGCTGACGCCTTCAAGCTCAAAAAGCGTTCTGCTCATTGCATCAGCCAGCGTTTTTGTTTCAAGATCCGTCATGACCGCTGTCGGAAGCACGTTGACCGTAACAATTTCCCCCGCCGCTTCCACCTGCGCAACGCGCGAGCCTCTGGGCACAACGGAAATCGCATCGCCGCCCGGAACTTTCATGAGCTCTTCCGCAAGGCGGCGCTCAACGCTCGATTGAGCGCCGAGCCAGAGAACGCGCGTGGAGGGAACGGACACGGATGCTTCGCTCTGCGCATAATAAATGCTCGCGCGGTAAACCTCGCTGTCCCATTTATCGCCAAGCGGCGCCTGAGGAACTCCCGTCTCTCCGATGGGCAGCGTCACTTCACTCGTGCCGTTTGACGCATTCGGGGACGGATTTTTCTTTGCGCAGCCGCTCAGAGACAGTGCAAAAAGCATCGCAAGCATCGCGGAAAGAATGCGCTTTTGAATCTTCATCATGCGTTTTTCCCTCCGTTCGGCTTTTGATAGACCGGAAGTTCCACGGTAAAGGTCGTGCCTTCGTTTTCCTTTGACTGAACAGAAATATCGCCCGAATGCAGAAGCACGATCTGCTTTACGATGGAAAGGCCCAGTCCTGTTCCGCCCGTTTCGCGGGATCGGGCTTTATCCACGCGATAAAAGCGGTCAAAGATATGAAGAACATCCTCCTGAGGAATGCCGATGCCGTTATCGATAATGCGGGTAACCATGGTTTTTCCCTGACGGATCAGTTCCACGCGCACACCGCCGCCGCGCGGGGTATATTTGATGGCATTGTCAATCAGATTGTAAAATACCTGATTAAGCTTCATGCTGTCGCCCATCACTTCTGCATTTTCCCTTCCGGCAAATTCAAGCTCAATTCCCCTCTCTCTCGCAAGAGGCGACAGGCGCTTGACGTTTTCCTGAACAAGATCGCGGATCAGAATGGGCGCGGTATTCAGACGCATTTTCCCGCTGTCGATGGAAACAAGCGTAAGAAGATCGCTTACGACATAGCTCAACCGGTCGATTTCCTTGTCGATGTCTCCCAAAAATTCCTTCGTCATTCCGGTATCGTAGGAATCCTGGAAAAGCACTGTCTGAAGCAGGATTTTCATTGTGGAAAGCGGAGTTTTCAGCTCATGACTGGCGTTTGAAACAAACTGATTTCTGGATCTGTCCAGCGCTTCCATGCGGGTGGACATCGTATTGAACGCGCGGGCAAGGTCGGAAAATTCGTCCTTGCCCGAAACGCGCACGCGATAGGAAAAGTCGCCCTTGGAAATCTGGGCAATACCGCTTTGAAGCTCATTGACCGGACGCATGAAAAGGCGCACGATAATGATGGACAAAAGGCAAACAAACGCGGAAACAATAAGCATAACAACGGCAATCTGGCGCGTTACCTGAACAAGACCTGCATAAATATCATGCTCCGTGGACGCATATACCAAAACGCCAACCGGCGCACCACCCTGAAGGATGCTGCGTGCGTAAATACCGGTCATTGCGCCCGCATGGGCGTTTTTTTCCATCAGAAAGCGGTCGGAGGGCGTCGCCTGATAATAGCCGTAATCGCTCGCTGCGCCGCCAAGCACGCTTCTGACCTCGTCCAGAGGGAGAACATGACCGTTTAATATGCTTTTTGAGTCCGCCTGCACCACGCCCCAGGCATTCAAAACCAGTATGCGTGCGTTGTATTCCCCGCTGCTGGCGCGCAGAAGCGCATACAGTTCATCTGTTTCATAATTGCTCAAAAGCGGAGCGATGTGTCCGGAAAGCTCTTCCGTCACGCGCTCTTCCTCGCGAACACGCTGATTAAACAGATATTCGCCTACCAGCTGAATCACGGAGGCGGTCACAACCGTGAACGCCGCCATGATAACCAGCAGATAGGCGATTACAAATTTCCAACGGAGGGAATGAAACAGGCTTTTAATCCTTGTCAGTGAAATAATAGCCTACACCCCATTTGGTGAATATGAATTCGGGCTGCGCGGGATTCTTTTCGATTTTCTCGCGAAGGCGGCGGATGTGAACATCGACCGTGCGCAGATCGCCGAGATAATCGTATTTCCAGATCGTCTCCAGAAGATTTTCACGGCTGAACACCTTGCCGCGGTTGGAAACGAACAGCTGAAGAAGATCAAATTCCTTGGCGGTCAGGTTGATTTCCTTCTGACCGATGGTGACGGAGCGGTTGTTTAAATTGATGCGCATATCGCGAACGGTCAGAACGGACTGGGTGTTCTCCTTCTGGGTCATGGTGGTTCTGCGGAAAATCGTCTTGATGCGCGCCTTGACCTCGAGAATGTTGAAAGGCTTGGTCATGTAGTCGTCCGCGCCGTATTCAAGGCCCAGAATCTTGTCCATGTCTTCGCCCTTGGCCGTCACCATGATGATCGGCACGCTGGACTTTTCGCGGATGCGCAGGCAAACATCAATGCCGTCGAGCTTGGGCAGCATGACGTCCAGAAGAACAAGGTCGTAGCGGCCGGCAAAGAATTTCACAAGCGCTTCCTCTCCGTCTGCGGCGGAATCGGTTTCATAGCCGTCCTGCTCCAAAGAATATTTCAGGCCCTTGACAATCAGGGGCTCGTCGTCAACGATCAGAATCTTGCGTGCCATCGGAAAACCTCCGTATTCCTGTTAAAAAGTATTGAAAAAGAGCATAGTTACTCTATTAAAGAATATTTCGTATTCATTATAAACCATTTTCTGTTTTATTTCAAGGAAAAGTTGTCTCACAACGGAAATTTTAATACAACTATACAAAAACGGAAAAATATGCTATGATATATGCAAACTATTTCCGCTGATTTTTTGATGAAATATGCGAACCGAACATAAGGCAAATGCGTCTATTCGGTTGAGGTGATTATGATGGCAAAAAGAAAAATCACATTCCTTCTGTCGCTTTTCCTTTCGCTTGTATTTCTGGCATCACCCTGCGCCCTTGCCCTGACGTCCGAAGAGCTTTTGAGCGAAGCGGTCATGCTGGTGGACGCGCACACGGGCGAAATCCTGTTTTCCAAAAATCCGGACGAAAAGCTTTCGATGGCCAGCACTACAAAAATTATGACGCTGATTCTGTCCATCGAAATGAGTTCGCCCGATGAAATCGTAACCGTACCCCAATGCGTCGAGGACATCGGTTTCAATTCCACACGCGTGCCCGTGTATTATGGTGAAATCATGCCGCTTCAGGATCTCTGGTACGGCCTGATTTTCAGAAGCGGAAACGATGCGGCCAACGCAATTGCGCACCACGAGGCGGGCAGCGTTGATGCGTTTGTCAAAATGATGAACGACAAAGCCGCGCAGCTCGGCATGACAAACACGCATTTTGCGAATCCCCACGGTTATACGCAAAGCGGACATTACACCACCGCGCGCGACATG
>JAZSFI010000485.1:0-1854 GCA_045532135.1 Clostridia bacterium
GGGCGATATTGAACCTATGACGCTTTCACAGTTTTCTTCGTTCGTTACGTGTGCTTTAAAGGACGTTGTTCGCGTATACGGCGATAAAGAAAAAATGATCAAAACCGTTGCCGTATGCGGAGGAAGCGGCGGAGAATATGCACGATGCGCTTTTAAAGCAGGCGCCGACGCCTATGTTACCGGAGAAATGCGCTATCACGACGCCTTGAATTTTGCGCTGGAAGGATATGCTTCTTTACACGCAGGACACGACGCAACCGAAAGAATTGCAATAAAACCGCTTTCTGACGGTTTACAAAAACGCATAAATGAGTTACAATATAATTTGAAAGTGTTTTTTGTTTAACAACATGGGGGTAGAGCAATGAATTTAGACGCGTTATGGAATTACATGCAGATTGAAAATGAAGCGGCGAAGCTGGAAAACGCCATGCGCCAGTCTCCCAAGCGCCAGCTGCTTTTGAAAAACAGAAATCTCTTTAAGGATCTTCAGAGCAGCAATACGCGCATCGAGTCTGATTTTGAGCAGATGGCAGGCCGCCTGGAAGAACTCATCAATGAAAATGAGCGTCTGTCCGCGCTTCTCAGTCAGCATCTTGAAAAGCTTGAAAAGGAGCCGCCCGAGACCAAAGAAGAAGCCAAAGAGCGCACTGAAGCGATTGTAAAGCTGAACGAAACGCTTGGCCGCTACGAGAACGAAATTAAGAAGCTTTCCAAGGATGTTGACGCCAAGACACGTCAGCAGAAGGATATCCGCATGCAGGCCGCCAAAGCCAAGGCGGAATATGACAGAGTTAAGGTCGAATATGACAAAGAATACAACGAAGACAATGAAAAGCTCAAGGATCTTCGCCAAAAGGTTCAGGACGAGGCTGCAAAGCTTGATTCCAAGGACTATGAGCAGTATAAGTCCGTCAAGAGCCATGTAACGCCGCCGATGGCGCTTCTTATGAACAACCAGTGCAGCGGATGCTTCATGTCTTTGTCTATTGGAACCATCCGTGATATGCGCTCCGGCGACACAGTTACCCTTTGCGATAACTGCGGACGCATTCTTTATACGAAGGATTAACAGTTTACGGGCGGATCAAACAGCGTTTGACCCGCCTTTTCATTTGCTTTTTTTTGTATTTAATGATATAATACCTATCGTTATCGAGGATGCCGGGCGATCGCAGGCGTTTTTAACGCTTGAGGAAAGTCCGAGCACCGCAGGGCAGGGTGCAGGTGAAATGCCTGCGGAGGCGACTCTAGGGAAAGTGCAACAGAGATATACCGCGAAACCGCATCGTTTCGGTGCGGCCGCAAGGATGGAAAGGTGAGGTAAGAGCTCACCAGCGGCCTGGCGACTCGTCCGCTATGTAAACCCCACCCGGTGCAAGATTGATGAAGGCAAATGCGGCTGCCCGTCGCGCCTTTGAATATCGCTACAGCCAACTGGCAACTTTTGGCGCAGATAGATGATCGCTCAAGACAGAACTCGGCTTACAGACATCTCTCGATAACCTTTTGCCGCATTAAGCGGCTTTTTTTACGAATTGAAGGAGCGAAGGAATATGAAGCTTACATATCGTCACACGGCAATCGGCTGCTGTTTCGGAATGATCACGCAGGCGGTTGTGTGCAATCTCGCGCCGATTCTCTTTATCATTTTTAAAGAGAATTATAATTTGACCGATGAACAGCTGGGACGACTGATTGTGTTTAACTTCGGAACACAGATTGTCGCTGACCTTCTTGCGACAAAATATTGCGACAGACTCGGGCATCGTTTCTGCGTGGTGCTTGCGCATACGATGTGCGCGCTTGGATTAATTGCAATCAGCGTTCTTCCGGGCATTCTGCCGGTTCCCT
>JAZSFI010000412.1:0-10115 GCA_045532135.1 Clostridia bacterium
GGAAGTAAAGAACGAACCAGTTTTTTCGCCCGTGCCGGTCAGAAAATCATCGATAATCGTCTGGTAAATGCGCGGCTTGATCAGGTCGGCCATGTTTGCAAGCACGATAAACCCGGCTACGACCAAAAGTCGCGCCCAGTACGGCTTCATGAGCAAAAGAAGGTGCGAAAGCGCGCCTCTTTTCGCTTCATAACTTTCTGTGTGCTTATTTGCCATGCTCGTTTTCCTCTTGGCGATTCTGAAGCGCGAAAAGACGCGCATAATCGCCGTTTTTTTCAAGTAATTCTTCGTGCGTTCCGCGCTCGGTGATGCGGCCGTCAGAGATGTAGAGAATTTCATCCGCATCGCGCACCGCGCTGAGCCGGTGGGCGACGACAACCGACGTACAGCCGGAAAGACGCGTTTTCAACGATTTCAAAATCTGCGTTTCCGTGTGCGTATCGACCGCCGACAGCGTGTCGTCCAGAATGATCAGCTTGGGATTTCGAACCAGCGCTCTTGCAAGCGAAACACGCTGACGCTGACCGCCGGACAAGTGGTTTCCTCTTTCTCCGCACATGGTATCCTGCTTATCGGGCATATCTTCAATGTCGCCCGTCATGCCGGCGTCCGACAAGGCAAGGTCGATTTCCTCCTGCGACGCGTCTGAGAAGAACCGAACGTTGTCCCGGATGCTTTCGTCAAACAGGAAACCATCCTGCGGCACAAAACCGGTCTGCTTTCTGAGCGAAAGCGCGGGAATTTCCGTTATATCGCGTCCGCCCAGATACAACTGACCGGGGGACGGGGGAACGAGCTTTACAATCAGCGATAAAAGCGTGCTTTTTCCGCCGCCGGTCGGTCCGACCACGCCCAGCATGCCGCCGGGCTTTACGGTGAAGGAAATGTCCTCAAGGGCATTTCGCGTTGCGTCCTTATAGCGGAACGTGAGGTTTTTCGCAACAATTCCGTCTCCGATTTCCTTTCCGTCATCGGTTTTGTCAAATGCGGGAACTTCTTCCTCGTCAAAAAGCTCCTTTAAACGCTTATAGCTGGCAAGTCCCCTTTGCAGATTGTTGCTGATTCGCCCAATCGCGATAACCGGGAACACGATCATGGTCAGATAGCTGTTGAACGCGACATAATCGGCGAGAGAAATGGCATTTTCCATCACCAGATGTCCGCCGTAAATCAGGCCGATGGCGTAGCTTATGCCAAACACGGTTTTAATGACCGGATCCATCAAAGCGCCGGTGAAATACCAGCTTTCGTTTGCCCGAAGTTTTTCAAGGCTTTCCTTTTCATAATCCTGATACTGCGCTTTTTCCTGCGCAAAGGCCTTCAAAACGCGCATGCCGTTGATATTTTCATTCACATGACCCGACAAAACCGAAAACATATCCTGCGCGCGCTTGGCGCGGATACGGATCTTCTTTCCTATTATAACAACTGCCGTGATTGCAAGCGGCACGGGAAGAAGCGAATACAGCGTCAGCATCGGGTGAATGGTTCCCGACATTCGCCCGACAGAAAACATGACGGAGGAAATCGAGTTGACCACCTGCGCCACCACCATGCCGAACATCATGCGAACCGCGTTTACGTCGTTAATGGCATAAGCCATCAGGTTTCCGGAGCGGTTTCTGCCGTAAAAGTCCACGGGAAGATAGACAAGATGCGTATAAAGGCGGTCGCGGATATACACTTCCATCTCGCGCGAAGTAATGATGACAAACCAGCGCCATCCAAAGCGCGTGACAAACACCATGACGGCGATCACAAAAACGGAAGCCGCCTCCCTGATAAACTCGTTCCACGGCGCGCGGTTTTCGGCAAGCTCTACGGCGCGTCCGAGCGCTAAAGGCGAAAGCGTCTGTATGTAAGCGCAAAGCACCAATAAAAGAATGCCCGGCACATATCGCCAGCCGTGCTTTTTGAAAAAGTCCTTCAGCATTTGTGTCTCCTTATTTTCTGAAAAGCGTAATCATGTGCGCCTGCGCGCGGCTTCCATAGCGAATCGGAATCCATTCCGTGCCCACGCCGCCGGAAACGATCAGATGCGCGCCGGCTTCGGTGTACACGCCGGTTTTGTACTGTCCGGTATAGCCTCTGAACACATCCAGCCCGAAAAGCCGGATCTGAGGTCCCATGGCGTGCCCCGCAAGCACAAGATCCGCAATCGCATTTCCTTCAAAATCCATAACCGACGTAACCAGCGGATATGCGTCCGGATTGTGCGAAACGGCGATCACAGGATCGTTCGTCGAAGGTCCCTTGAACTTGAAATTCGCCGATCCGCCGGTAAGAATGTCTCCATAGCCGACAAGGGCAATAAAATTGTTTCTGACCGACACATATTCAACCGCATTTTCAATAAGTTTCACGCCGCCGAGCGCGCAATCCTCATTCAGACCCGGAACCTCCGAATCCTTGTCGCCCGAAACGGCATAAATACTTACCTTTTCCGTCACAGGCTGAAGCTCTGTAAAAAACGTCTTTCGCGCCTGACGAAGCCGCAGCGCGATTTCATTTTTGCCCTCGTCGGACTGAAGCTTAAAAATGTCGCCTGCTTTGTTCGCCGTATAGTCGCCGCCGAAAATAATGATGTCCGGCTCCATCTGCAAAAAGCTTTTGACGAGCTTTGCGCTTCTCATCGCGTCGTCCTGATCGGAAATGTTGAAATCCGAAAGAAACAGGATCCTGCTTCCTTCCAGAAATGAGGAAAGCCCCTGAATCCGTACATCGGCGTATTTTACGTGCACCACGCGGGCGTTCATAAAGCCCCAGCCGATCAATAAAATTAAAATTACGATAAAAAGCGCAAACAGCCGCAGCTTTATCTTTTTATACCGTTTTTTGTCCGCTGCGCTTCTTCTCTTTTTTGCCATATATGCCTCCGGCATGATTGTTTCACGTGAAACATATATTTTTTCTTAATTTGGAAATTGTTTCACGTGAAACAAATCAAAATGCGCTGTGTTTTTCCAATGCAACATAAAATTGCTTGCATGATCTCGATTCTTCCATTATAATAGAATTGTTTCGCACAGGCAAGGGAAAAAGTGTGTCTGCGCGGTTAGAGAAACAGGAAAGGCCGATTTGATGGATTACAAAAGGCAGCATACGCTTCTTTGGCCTGCCGCAATCGCGCTCGCGGTTGCGCTTACGCTGGCGGCGTATCTTATAGCAAGGCTCTTCGCCTCCGGCGGCTCCTCGCCCCTGTCCTCTGTGATCAGGATGAGCGTTCCCGCCAACCGAGAAGTGCAGGTGAGCGGCGAATATATTTATTATCTGGAATCGGGTTCATTGCACTGCGTGGATTCAAGCGGAAAATATGTCTGGAACAGCGCAGCCGATGTCGGAAGCGATTTCTACGCAACACCCTACGGCGTCGCATGCTGGAACGGAAAAAAGCTTTCCATGTACGATAAGGATACCGGTTCCCAGATGGGTTCCCGCCCGATGGAAAGCGAAATTCTTTCCGCCCGCGTCGGCGATGCATATGCAGCCGTGGTGCTCGGACCTGAACATGACAGCACAGTAAAGCTTCTTGATCTAAACGGAAACGATGTGGATCTTCTGACGGGCTTTACGGGGCTCACAATCATGGACTACGATTTCTTCGAAGGACGCGATTTGTTCTGGCTGATGACCATGGACACCGGCGGCTCGATGCCGACCTGCAAGATTTCAACCTATAAACCGGGCAAGCGCGAAACCGGCGTAATTGAGGATATGGAGCAGGTGCTCTATCAGGTTATGTTCCGCTCCTCGCAGATTGCCGTCGTCGGCACAAATCATCTGAGCATGTACGACTACCACGGAAAAGAAATCGAGAACGACCGCGTGACGGTTTACGGCTATTATCTCCACGCGGTGGACAAGTCCAGCGACAATCCGCTCATGGTGTTCGTGCCCAACCGTCAGTCGGAGGCGACCGGCATCACGGATGTCCGCATGATTCGCGGACGAAGCGAGTCCATCGTCCATCTGCCCGCAGAATGTTCGCATCTGGAAGCCAAGGGCACCACGCTTTACGGCTTCTCCGGGCGGTATCTGATCAAAAACGAGTTCGGCGAGAAAACTTCCCAAATGTATACCTTCCCCGTGGATGTGGACACGGTTCTCGGAATCACCTCCGACAAAACCGCCGTTGTCACTTCTGCAGGCTCCATTTTCCTGGTTCGTCTGCCCTGAACATAAATGCTCTTTCATAGGAGGAAACAAAAATGAACATTATCGACATTATTCTCATTGCAATTCTGGGCGTCAGCATCTTATCCGGCATGCAGAAGGGCTTTCTGACTTCTCTTCTGGCCACTTTCGCCTTTGTCGGCGCATGGTTTGCCGCCCGCGCCGTTTACCCCACGCTTTCCCAGCAGTTTTTAGCCAGCGAATTCATGAAGTGGCTTGAAGCCAACATCAATTTTGACGGCTTCCTCGTAAATCTTCAGAACTATGCCGGCCAGTACGTCCAGTCGGTTTCTTCCAATATGAACGGTATCGTTCAAACCCTTTCCGAGAACAATGTTCCTCAGGCGATCATCGAATCCTTTAAGGCGAACGCCGCTTCACTTCCGACGCTGACCGTCGCCGAATATTTTTCCGAGATCACATGGCAGGCGATTTTCAACGTAATCAGCTTCTCCCTCGTTTTCGCCATCGCCTATGCGGTGCTTCTGCTTGTCGTCAACCTCTTCAACAACGTCTTCCGCGTTCCCAAGCTTCGCGGCGTTGATGCGCTTCTGGGCGGTGTGCTCGGCGCGGTTCGCGGCTATGCAGTCGTTTGCCTCGTTTGCGCGATCATCCCCATGGTATTCACCGCGCTGGATTCTTCCGTAATCAGCGCATTCCTCAAAGATTCTTCCATCGGCAAGTTCTTCTTAACCGGCGACAGCGTATTCAAGGATCTTTTCCGCGTCGGCGATCAGCTTACCGAAATCATCAGGAAGCTGAGCCTTATCTAAAGCATATATCCACCATAATGCGGGACGGGAAAGTCATCCCCTACGATTCGAACGATGCGTTTCGTTCACCGTGTAGGGGACGGGTCTCCCGTCCCGTGTATTTTAAGTCGCTTTGAATCAAGGAGAGAATAATATGTGGCCTTTTAAAAAAGCAAAGACACAGCCCTTTGCAGTCATGTCCGACCACGCGGTTTTGAATTTCTGCGATGCAGCGGACGAATACTATCGCGTGCCGGAAACGTTTGAAGGCGTGCCCGTTACGGAAATTGCCGCCAATGCTTTTAAAGACGCAAAGCACATAAAAGGGATTTACATGGGCAAAAACATTCAAAAAATCGGGAAAAAGGCTTTTTCGGGATGTGCGGAAGATCTGCGCCTTGTTCTAAATCCCGAAGCCAAGCGCGCGGAAGGCGCGCTGACCGGGGTAAAAAGCGTATATTTTGAAAGTGAAACCGGACTTACGCTTGTTTCCTATGCAGGTCATGAAACAGAAATCACACTCGAGGACGAATGCTTTTCCATGCCCGTCACAGGCATCGGCGAAAAAGTTTTTTACATGTTTGCGTATCTGAAATCCATACGCCTCCCTTCGCGCCTTCTTGAAATCGGCCGCGCTGCATTTGCGGGATGTTCCGATCTTGCGGACATCGAATTTCCCTCATCCCTTGAACAAATCGGGCCAGAGGCATTCGTAAAATCAGGTCTTGCCTCCATTTCGTTCCCCAAAAACCTCAAAACCGTAGGCGATCGCGCATTTTTCGGCTGCGCAGAGCTTCAAAAAGCCGATTTTAAGGGCAAAAACACCTGTATTGCCCCCGGCGCGTTCTCCAAATGCGCGCTTACGGAAATCCTCCTTCCCGAAAATCTCACGGAGCTTCAGTCCGAAGCGCTTCGGGAAAACAGACGTCTTACCCATATCCGCCTTCCTGAATCCGTCGAAGCCGTCTGGGAATACGCGCTTGCCGACACGGGGCTTAAACAAATCGAGGTTCCCGAGAATACCGAGGTCATCGCTGAAGGCGCGTTTGCCAATTCCGGCGATCTTGAAAGCGTATATCTGGGCGACAAGGTTCGCGAAATCGGACAGGGCGCATTCAGCTTCTGCCCGAACCTCAAAACGCTTCGCATTTCGCAAGGCAAATTCAAAATCGAAAATGCGCTTTTAATCGACACGCAAACGCAAAGCATAAAAGCGTGCCTCGCGCCGCTTTGCGCTGAAAATATCATCGTTCCGGATGGTATCACCGAAATTTCGGACAGCGCCTTTGCCGGAAACGACAAAATAGCGTCTCTGATTCTTCCAAACAGCGTAAAACATCTGGGCGCATGGGCATTAAGAGACATGAAAAACCTAAAATATCTCGAAATCCGGTCAGAAACGCTCACTTTCGGCGACAATCCGCTTTTTGCAACACATCCGGAGTCCCTCGTCTGCCCGGACGAAATCGCGCAGATCTTTTCAGAGATGAATTCTTAGTTATATTTTTATATCTTTTAATAGGTAAGGAAGCTTTTGTTCAAAAAAGCTTCCTTATGTTCATTTACAACACTGTTACACCTTGTTTTTCCGCGTTGTGCTATAATAATGGCAACGCTTTTTCTCTTCAAATCTTTTACGTCAAACGAAAGGACTTCATCATGGCAAAAATTCTGATCGTTGAAGACGACGCGTCCATCCGCGCAATAATCAAAATGCACCTGTCGCTCGTCGGACACAGCGTATTTGAAGCATCCGACGCATGTGAAGCGCGCGATATTCTCCGCAACGAAAACATCGACCTTGCCATTTTGGATATCATGCTTCCGGGCGAGGACGGTTTTTCCATCGGAGAAAAACTGCTGAACGACGGCCTGAGCGTTCTGTTCCTGACTGCGAGAACAAGCGTTTCGGATCGCGTCCGCGGGCTTACAATGGGAGCGGAAGACTACATTTTAAAGCCGTTTGAGCCCGCTGAGCTGCTTGCGCGCATTGAAAACATTCTCAAACGCCATCAAAAAGAGGAAGATACGCTCAAAATCCGGGATATTGAGATCGATTTTAAAGCGCGGCGCGTGTTTTTTAAGGAAAACGAAATCGTTCTGACTCAATTGGAATTCGATCTTCTTTCCATGCTCGCCCGAAGACGGAACATTGCTGTTTCCAGAGACGAGCTTTTAAACACCGTCTGGGGCTACAATTATCTGGGCGAAACGCGTACGGTGGACGTGCATGTACAGCGTTTGCGCGCAAAAATCGGGCCGGAATATATTGAAACCGTGTACAAATACGGCTATCGCTTCTCCGGGAGGGAAAAATGAAACGAAAAATGGCAATATTCATGGCGCTGATTGCGCTCATTGTATTTCCAATCAGCGCGTTTTCCGTAAGCCGCGCCTGTTTTTCCCTTACAATGGAGCGCGAACGCAACCGCGCGCTTTCCGAGGAAGCCGCCATATCCCGCGCAATCGCCATCGAAATTTCCGGAAAACCCATTTCGAGCTTGTTTTCCTTCCCCTCAACGCTTCAGTCGAAATACGGCTCCGGCTCACTGAACGTGTATCTTTTGTACAATTCCCGGCCCATGGCGGGCGCGGTACTGCCTGAATCGAAAAACATCGAAAACCTCATTAAAACCGGCGGCCGTGCAACGCTTCTGGACGGCGAAAATCAACTTCTTTTGATCGCGCACAGGCTGTCCGATGAAATTACGCTCGTTGTTTCTTCATCCGTCGCGCCTGTCTATCAGTTAAGCGCCGATCTTATGCATTTTTCCGCCGTGATCAGCATCGTGTGTGCGCTTGTTTGCGCGGTTTCTGCGCTCTTTTTGTCGGGCGCGGTTTTAAAACCGCTTTCCCATCTCACGCGCGCAGCGGAAAAAATGGCGGACGGTCAGTACGATGCGCCGCTTCCCGAAATCCGAAAGGACGAAACCGGCATACTCACCAGGGCTTTTTCCAACATGAAGGACGCGGTTTTAAAGCGCGAGGCAAAAATTCTGATGGAATCCGAAGGCAGACAGGATCTCATTAACGCCCTTTCCCACGAAATGCGAACGCCCTTAACCGCCATTTTATCCGGCGCAAGGCTCATAAAAACCGCGTCTTTGACGGATATCGAAAAAAGCGAAGTTTTGTCCATGATTGAAAATGAAAGCATGCGCCTGTCGAAAATGGACGAAACGCTCATGCTGCTTACGCGTTTAAGCGAAGGCGAAATTGAAAAAGAAATGCTTTCCGCTTTTGAAACCGCCAAAGAAGCAGCGGGTATCTTCGAAAATATCGAAATTTCGGGCGAAGATTTCGTATTCTCGGGAAATGAGGAGCTTACCATCATACTTCTGAGAAATCTCATCGTGAACGGCCTTCGCGCCGACGGAAATATAAGCATTTTTCTCACAAAAACAGGATTTTGCGTAACCGACACCGGCTGCGGCATGACGGAGGACGAAATCTCCCGCGCATTCGATCCGTTTTATAAAGCGGACAAGGCAAGAACGCGCAAAAACGGCGGCGCAGGGCTGGGGCTTACGATCGTCAAGCGCATTTCCGATCTGCACGGCGGAAAAATTACGATCAAATCCGAAAAAGGCAAGGGGACGAACGTGTTTTACAACCTTGATACAAGCGTGTGAACACTCTGAAATCGGAAATATCGTACAATAGCCTCATCAAACAAAAGGAGGTTATCCCATGAAGAAATTTCTTTCCCTGATTCTCTTACTGACCATGGCGTTTCCCGCCGCTTATGCGGTCACGGAAGGCGAGGTGGAGGACGCGCCGGATGTGGACATCACGCTGACCATCTCACAACCTGCGACCGGCTATTATCTGCCCGACGCCAGCTATTTCGAATCCGAATACGAGGATGCGCCCGATTGGGCGGACGCCAAAATCTACGTTTCCGCAGCGTACATCGAAGAAGCGGAAATGTATCCGGGCACTTCGAACCCAT
This sequence comes from Clostridia bacterium, assembly GCA_045532135.1. Lineage (GTDB taxonomy): Bacteria > Bacillota > Clostridia > Christensenellales > Aristaeellaceae > SFHK01. The sequence goes on from JAZSFI010000412.1 coordinate 8,878, forward strand.
TCCTTACGCCGGGCGAAATCGAACGCGCCGCGCTTTTGAAAAAGGAATATGAATCCGGCGCGAAAACAGGCGACGGAAAAAGTATCCTGAACATTACCGAAGACGTTGCCCTCGGCGTGTATGCCGTTGATCCCGAGGAGTTTGACGGCGAGCCCTTTTATCACATCCTGCCCGCGACCAATCTGACGGATGAAGAAATCTTGAATCTGATCGACGCCTATGCCCTCATGGGGCATGAATTCCGCCCGGAAAAGCTTTCCTACAAAAACACCATGCGCGGCGGCGGCGAAGAAACAACAAGGCACATGATGGAGGAGGAATTTGACCGACTGCATGCGCTCGCCGAATTGATCACCTACGGCTATCTCGATCAGGAAATCACCGCTCATAATCTCTTTATCAGATTAGATTCTCGTTATCACAAAAGAATGTCCGAATTCAAATTGCTTCCCTATCGGAGTCTCACCGACGAAGAACTTGTCAGCTGGCTTCTTTCGATGGGATACGAAGACAAAAGCGACAAATACGACTTTACCGCCATCGAAAAACAAGCCCGGACGGCCCTTTACGAGCTTTTGAAACTCCCTCTGAGCATGCAGCGCGAATCCATTTTCACAGACGGAACCTATCTGATCATCCCGTATTTTGAAAACGGCGAAGAAGACTGGGATACGCTTGAAAAGGAAGGAGCGGATCCGCTCAAAACCTACGGCGCAGCCTTCACCTTCATTGATACCGACGGATATACCGTAGACAACATCATCACCTTTGATACAAAAACCGGCACGATTCTCTCGGCAAGCTCCATGCCGTACTTAAACGAAGCACAGCAGGCGGAAAAATTCGAAAATTTAGAGAATCAGCCTGCATACACCGTAACGGAAGAGGATATCAATAACGCCGTCCGCTACGCCGAGTCCATTTTCAAAGATGAAATTCTTTCCTGGCATGTTCAGAAGCAAAATACCCAAACCAATTGGGGCATGTGCAAGGAAATCAAAGCCCTCACAAAGGACGGCTATTGGCTGAGCGTGTTTGTTAGCACGGAGGACGGTAGCACCCGCGGCATCAGCTTAGACGCTACGGAAAAAGTGATTGATTAAGAAATAAAAACAGGACGAAAGACCCGTCCCTTGCAAATCCATCCAATTGGACACCGCAGGGGATGGGTCTTTTATCATACAACAATATATCGTAACAGGAAGAATTGAAACGCCCGCCAAAGCCTTCCCCTCGAG